>WREN01000271.1 GCA_009779295.1 Oscillospiraceae bacterium
GAGATTATCGACACCGTTCCGGAAATCGTCGATGCGCCGGACGCGGTTTATATGGAGCGTCTTCAAGGCGAAATCGAATTCAACAAAGTTTGTTTTCATTACGCCCCGAACCGTCCGATTCTAAAGAATATGAGTTTTAAAATCAATCCGGGAGATCATATCGGGCTTGTCGGGCATACAGGCGCAGGTAAAAGCACGATGGCAAATCTCATTTGCCGTCTTTACGACGTTATCAGCGGTTCGATAAGCATTGACGGTGTGAACGTCAAAAAGATAAAAGGCGAAACGATGCGCAAGAATATCGCGATAGTTTCGCAGGAGATATTCTTGTTCAAGGGAACGATAGCGGATAACATCCGTTACGCGCGGCCGGACGCTTCGATGGAAGAAGTCATCGCCGCGTCAAAAGTCGCGAACGCGCACGATTTTATCATGCGCCTGCCGGAAGGATATGAAACCGTCGTCGGAACGGGAAACCGTTCGCTTTCGGGCGGACAGCAGCAGCGCGTATCTATTGCGAGGGCGTTACTGCTTGACCCGTCGATATTGATTTTGGATGAGGCGACGGCGGCGATGGATACGGAAACCGAGCGGCTCATCCAAGAAGCGCTTAACAAACTTATCGCGCACAGGACAACGATAACGATAGCGCACAGATTATCAACATTGAAAGAGTGTAATTATCTGTTCGCGATAAAGCACGGGGAGATCGCCGAAAGCGGCACTCACGCTGAACTGATCGAGCAAAAAGGCGTGTACTACAAATTATATACATTGCAAAACGAAGCAATGAAAAAAGTAATACAGGGAATGTAAGGGGGTTACATAAAAATGGCTGAAGAGACTAAAAAAGATGAAAATAAAAAAGAAGAAGAAAAAAAGGTAACTAAAAAAAAGAAAAAGAATGACGTACTCGGCGAAGGCGAAGAGAATCAAGACGATGCGGTATTAGACGAATATAGGGAATCGATACCGTTATATCCTTCGAACTCGAAATTTTACCGTTCAAAAGGCGGGCTTATATCGTTGGATCTCACCGATGAAGACGGCGACGTCGAGACGTTTGAGCGCGTTGTCATATTACGCGCGTTCCCGATAACGAACCCGTCGGAGTTTTTATCCGTGCGCGAACCCGACAGCAAAAAGATGGGGCGCGGCAAAGAAATCGGTATGATCAGGTATATGAGCGATTTCGACGAAGAAACGAAAAAATTGTTCCTCGAAGAGCTTGACCGCCGCTATTTTACTCCGCAGCTCACAAAAATTTTAGCTGTAAAAGATAAATTCGGATATTTCTATTGGGACGCGGAAACGTCCGCCGGACACGTTACGTTCGTACTCCAGCATCCGTTTTCCAATATCAGGGTGCTTGAGGATAACCGCGTAATGATAACCGATATCGACGGAAACGTTTTTGAGGTTCCCGACCCGTCGAAATTAGACCCGTTAAGTTTAAGAAAGATTGAAATATATCTTTAATACCGGAGGGAAAATTAATATATGAAATTAATGTATGATTTGCCTGAAACCGCCAAAGAACGTTTCGAGAAAGAAAAGAACGCCGACGAAAAATTCATGTATTGTCTGCCGTTCAATATTCTCGGAGATAAATTTGTCGACGGATATATGGCGTTTACAAATGAAAAGATGTATAAACTTCTTGACGGTGAATTACTCGGAGTGTATCCAATTATCGGTTCGAAGAATTTTAAAACGGAAGTTATGTACGGCAACTGCGGCTTCTATGCCGAAATCGAAGGAAGTATGACGCTTATCTGCCAGTTCGTTTCGGGGCGTAATTTACCGCGTTACGCCGTTATCGTGAAAGCGTGCGAAATACTCAACGAAAAGAACGACGATGAACCTATAACGAATAGTACAATGGAAAATTTTTGCCCTACGTGCAACCGTCCGTATATAAGGAATACAATTATTTGTCCGTATTGTATGGATAAGTTCGAAGTATACCGCAAACTTTGGGCTATGACAAAAGGCTTGCGTTTTATGATATTCTCTCCGTTTTTATTTGCGATCTTCAATATTATAATAAATTTTATTAATCCAGCAATTCATGCGGTAGCAATCGATAAATACATATTGCCGCCTGCAGGAATAGAAAGAGGACCTGTAGGCGGGTTTATGCTAATCGTAGCATCGATAGTTTGCATCGATTTTGTATCCCGCGTAATGGGAGTAATACAGGGACGTTTATCTTCGGTTTCAGGTAATAAATTCACGCACGTTTTGAAAACTTTGCTTTATGAAAAGATACAGGTATTATCGCTCGCTTCAATACAACGAAGAACAACAGGCGATCTCATGGGGCGCGTAAACAACGACACCTCGCAGATGCAAGGGTTTGTAACCAGTCAATTTCCGCATTATTTTATACTGATCGCGACATTTATAGTTGCGCTGCCGGTTTTATTGATAATGGATTGGGTTATCTGTTTGTTTGTATTTGTTCCCGTGCCGCTGATTTTGTTTATAATTTCAAAGATTTGGGCATTTGTAGGTATACGTAACCGTAAATTATGGGTTTTAGGTACGCGCGTCGGATATTTATTGCAAGATATTTTAAACGGTATACGAGTAGTAAAATGTTTCGGGCAGGAAGAACGGTCGATTGAAGAATATAAAAAAGGTACCGAAAAATTTTCAAAATATAACGTAGCCACCGAAAAATTGTTCGCTACAATATTTCCGTTATTAAGTTTCGGAATGAGGTTCGGCAGTTTTATAATGATGTTTTATTTGTATACAAAAGTTTTCAACGCCGAAATAGGATTGGGAACTATGAATCAAATCAACGCGTATACGGGTATGATTTACGGTCCGCTTATGTATATGACTTCAATCCCGCGTGAGATTTCCGCTTTCTTGACTTCGTCAAGCAAAGTGTTTGAGATACTCGAAGAAAATCCGGAAGTTTCGGATATCGGGTTACCTATAGATATTACGATTGAAGGCGATATAAGTATCAGGAATATTACGTTCGGTTATGAAAGTTACAATCCGGTGCTTGAGAACGTAACGCTTGACATTCACTCCGGCGAAATGATAGGTATAGTCGGACATTCCGGTTCCGGTAAAACGACGCTCATCAACCTTATCATGCGTTTGTACGACGTAAATGAGGGCGAGATTATGATCGATGAAGTTAATATCAAAGACATTTCACAAGCCGCGCTGCGTTCGCAAATGGGAATCGTTCTGCAAGAAACGTTCTTGTTCTCCGGAACGATACGCGATAATATCAAATATTCTAAACCTTACGCCACTGACGAGGAAGTGATTCAAGCCGCAAGAACCGCGAACGCGCACGATTTCATCGTAAGTCTGCCGGAAGGGTATAATACGTTAGTCGGAGAGAAGGGTTACTCGCTGTCAGGCGGCGAACGGCAGAGGGTCGCAATCGCCCGCGCGATTATACATAACCCGCGCATATTGATCCTCGACGAAGCGACCGCTTCGCTCGATACGGAAACGGAGAAGTTGATTCAGGATGCGCTGAACAAACTCACACACAACCGCACGACGCTCGCAATCGCGCACAGGTTGTCAACGCTCAGGAACGCCGATAAGTTGCTTGTGCTTGACAAAGGTAAATTAGC
>WREN01000272.1 GCA_009779295.1 Oscillospiraceae bacterium
ACACGAGCGTTTATCTGGACGGTTTGCCGTCCGGTAAGACACTGTACTGGCGCGTCATCGCTTCCAACCAGAGCGGCAAATCGACAGTCAGCAACACGCATATTATTACTACAAATTGAAAGGATTTAAACAAATGAACGAAAATTACGCTTTTTGGAAATCAAACACACACCAATTTCTGACTGCAGACTATTCCAACCTTGTAACTGCGGACTCTTCCACTCTCGCCTGGGGAACGTCATACCTGTTAGATTCGTACTGCCGGGCGTATAACGCGACCGGCGAGGAAATATATCTATCGATCCCAGCAGGATATATTTATCAGATTTTCCGGCTCGCGGCGGATAACGACGGCGACGGTTATAAATGCTGGGGCACAGGGGCATACAGTAAGGGCAAATACGATGAATTTTGCGTACATGTAGGTTGTTTGCTTTCGACGAGCGGCGAACTTATCAACCTTATTTACTCTGCCCCGTCAATACTTGACAAAATCGAACCTGTTTCAAACATGACATACCGCGAATTATGTAAATATATAATCAAAGAAGCCACCGAGAACATGATTCCGGCGTTTGACTGCGATTGGAACGATTTGTTCGGGATTTACATGAACCGTCCCGGCAGCGGTAACTACGACGGCGCCACGAAAGAAATCTCTCTGCCGAACAACCAATATTTAGAAATGGCTTCTGCTCTCATACAGTTCGCAAAACTTTCGCCGGAGCATACGAAAGAATATTTGTACAGGGCGAAAGCTATGTTAAACGCGTTCAGGGGTAAATTAAATTATGACAGTGACGGAAATATCACTGCCTGGAATTATAAAGACGAATTTTTTGAAGGCGACTGGGAATCTCACTTAGAAGACTATTCACACGGTATGAGCGACTTTCGTGCGGCGATCATGGGTTATAATAACGGGCTTATTTTTTCAAGCGACGACATAAGCGCGTTTGCGAAAAGATATGAAACCGTCATGCTTTGCGGTACGGACGACGAACCACTCTTAACGCAGGTTGTTGACGGCACGGGAACAAAGACAAATCAATTGGTTTTGTATATTTATGATTTGACGCCGTTCGGAACAAATATTTGGAATATCGGAATGAAAACCGCCGCATACCGCAAACAATTCACAACCCGCGATTCCGCCAGGATTCTGATTTACCACGACAAAGCGCCGAAACCGTGTGAGTTTGCGCTCATTGGCAATAATGGAAATTTATTCCGTTGGGAAGTTTCTGTTTATTCGTGTAAATATACATTGCAAATAAGCGATAATGAAGATTTTTCGAATCTTATCGTGAACAGAGATAATATTTTAGCGACGAGTGTTTTCGCAGAAGGAATTCCCGAGGGCAAAACATTATATTGGCGCGTAATCGCCGCAAATCAGAGCGGACAAAGCTGCGTCAGCGATGTTCTGAGCGTTTCCTCAAACTTTCAATTGCCATGATATATCCGTCAAAACCGTGACCCTTGATGGTTTCGATGCAGGCAGGGCTTATGTAAGAAATTTTGCGGAAATCCTCCCGGTTTTCAACGTCAGAAATATGCACTTCGACTGTTGGAATCGCAACCGATTTTAAAGCGTCAAGGATCGCGATGCTTGTATGTGTATAAGCGGCGGGATTGATGACTATCCCGGCAAAATTGCCGTAAGCCGTCTGGATTTTATCGACAATCGCCCCCTCGTGGTTCGATTGAAAAAACTCCGTTTCGATGTTTTCACGGACGCAAAAATCTTTTACAATATTCAATAAATCTTCATATGTGCGGCTGCCGTAAATATCTTTCTCACGAATTCCCAGCATGTTTATGTTTGGTCCGTTGATGATCAAAATCTTCATTTTAATAACTCCGTTATCCTTTTTATATTATCTTCCAAATTGTCGTTCACGTTTATTTTTATACTACATAACGCGTTATACACCGGCGCTCTCTCCTTATAGAGGGCGTCAATATTTTTTGAAAGGGGACGGTTATCGGTAGCGAGTTTTTCAATTTCCCTGTCAAGATATATGATGAATCCGTTCTGCATAAGCGCGTCCCTGTTTTGCGGCAAGAGAACGCTTCCGCCGCCGGTCGCAATGACTTGCCCTGTTTCTTTCGCGGTTTTTAAGATAATCTCGCTTTCGATTTTTCTGAAATATTCTTCACCATTCGTTTCAATCAATTCGGCAGGTGATTTTCCGATTATGGTTTCAATTTTCGAATCCGTATCAACAAATTTCACTCCGAGCCGTTCGGCAAGCGCTTTACCAATCGTCGTTTTCCCGCATCCGGGCATACCTATCAAGACGATATTTCGGAACATCTTTTCGATTTTTTGTAAAATATTTTCAATCACTTCTATATCTTCTGTGTCATTACAATCAATATCGAAAAACAATTTATGCGAAAACCACGCTTGTGCAACAAGCATAGATAATCCGTTTATGTAATTTATATTTTTTCTTTGCGCGGCAAGCAATAAATTCGTTTTTATCGGATTGTAAATCACGTCTATCACACCGTTCAAATGTAAAAAATGCGCAATATCAACCGGAATTCCATCGTTATTCGGGTACATTCCAACCGGAGTAGTGTTGATAATAATATCGCTGTCGTAATGTTTTTCGATGTTTTGATAATTATTTTCTCCGTTCCTCGAAACGATGACAATTTCTTTTGCGTTGCTTTCCTGTACAACGCATGATACAGTTTTTGAAGTGCCGCCGCTTCCCAAAATCAAAACTTTTTTACCATAAAAAGAAATGTTTGTCTTCTTTGACATATATAAGAACCCAAAATAATCTGTATTATGCCCATACAATTTACCGTTTTTATTAATAATTGTATTAACACTGCCAATTTGTTGGGCATTTTCTGACAAAATACAATACGGAATCACATCTTTTTTATACGGAATAGTCACGTTTATACCGTAAAAATCCGCGGAATTTATAAACTTTTTTATATTTTCCGGCGGTATTTCACATATTTTATATTCATTGTTTCCGAATAAATTATGTATTGTTTTGGAATAACTATGCGATAATTTTTCGCCGATCAAACCGTACTTCATTCTTTATTTATGTTCCTTTCCTGATATAAACGCGCAATTTCGAACAACTTCCGGAACAAAATTTTCGTATATTCCGCAAGTTCTTCGGACTGTCCGGTCGTTACTCTTACTAATATTTCGTTTTCACGCGTTGAATTTTTGACCGGTAAGTTATTTTGTTTTTTGTATTCCGCGACTTCCAAAACAAGTGCCATCCGTTTTTCAAATAATATTTTTATTTGATCGTCTACATCGTCGATTTCTTTCCTGATTATTTCCAAATCCATTACTCAAACCTCCGTCAGATTTATTAACGCTATCGCCGCCGCCGCTTCTATGCACGGCACCGCCCGCAGCACTATACATGAATCATGCCTTCCTGTGATTTGCAATTTCACATTTTGCATATTTTTTAAGTCTACAGAATTTTGTTCTTTAAAAATTGAAGGCGTTGGTTTGATCGCTACCCGAAAAATTAACGGCATTCCGGTAGTAATTCCGCCTAATACACCTCCCGCGTTGTTTGTTTTTAACGAAATTTG
>WREN01000273.1 GCA_009779295.1 Oscillospiraceae bacterium
AACTTTATTCGAAAGCGCGTCGGGCGTTATTTCGCCGTAGCTTGCAACGATGCTCATGGTTTGGTGGTACAGTAGATTGAGCGGATACTTCATCACGAGCGGCGATTCCACCCAGCGGTCTTCCAAATAAAGCTGCAAAATCGCGACCGTTTGCAGCAACCGCCACGGCATTTGCTGCGGCGGCAGCGGAACGCCGGAAGGCTGTTCCTCCTTGCACAGGAACCACATCTCGGCGGCGTTGCCGCGCCGCCCCGAACGTCCCAACCGTTGCAGGAAACTTGACACAGAATTCGGCGCGTTCACTTGGAAAATCGATTCCAAACGCCCGATGTCGATTCCCATTTCAAGCGTTAATGTCGCGGAAATGACGACCGGCCCGATACTTTCCTTCATATCCTGCTCCGCGCCTTCGCGCAACGCCGCTGAAATACTGCCGTGATGGACGTGATAAACGTCGGGCATACCGCGCAAATCCGCCATCTGCCGAAGCATAGCGATGACCATTTCGGAATCGTTGCGCAGATTCACGAACACGATACACTTTTTATTTAAAGTTTTCTCATATAAATATTCCCAGAAAGCGGACGCTTTGAGAGGGAGTTCCGATTCGGAATCAGAAGTTTCCTTTGAAACATCCTGTGATTCATAAAAATGCTCGACGGCGAGCTTGATACTCTTGTTGCCGATATGCACGACCGGTGTTGTAACCGCGACGTTCGTGCCGGACGCGAGCCATTTCTCCGCCAATGTGTAATCGCCGAGCGTAGCGGATAACCCGATACGCCGCGGCATGGCGCGTGTGTGCCACATCAGCCGTTCCAATTGGCACAGCACCTGCATTCCCCGATCCGAACCCATGAAGTTGTGTACCTCGTCGATGATGACGTAGCGCAGATCGCCGAACATGCGAATTAGTTCGTTGCCCTTGTTTAACAGCATATTTTCCAGAGATTCCGGCGTAATCTGCAAAACGCCGGACGGATTCTGTAACATTTTCTTTTTGTGCGACGGCGAAACGTCGCCGTGCCAATGCCAGACGGCGATGTTCGCTTCCTGTAATAAATCGTTCAAACGCAGGAATTGGTCGTTTATCAGCGCCTTGATCGGCGCGATGTATAACACCGCGATTGACGACGACGGGTTGTTTGTGATGTCGGTTAAGACGGGCAGGAACGCCGCTTCCGTTTTTCCGGAAGCCGTTCCCGACGCGAGCAGCAGATGGTTGTCCGTGTCGAAAATCACCTTGCACGCCTCGACTTGTATTTCGCGGAGTTCGTCCCAGTGGTGGGCGTAGATGTATTCCTTTATGAAAGGGGCTAACCGCTCAAATACGCCGCTCATAACGTGTACTCCACAGCTTCATCGTTATCGTCGTCAACCTGTTTGATTGCTTGCTTTAAAATATCGTCGCCGAGCATTGAAACGAAATTTTTATCCGGATTTTGGTGTAAATAATTCAATATGCTCGTGAAGTCGCGCAATACTTCGCGCGGCGTGAGTAATTCGTCCGCGCCGAGCCGGTTCGCGACGATTTGCATGAACGCGAGAAGTTCCGCATCGGTAACGGTTTTGTCGTAGCCGTAATGCACACGGTGAAGATTAGAAACGCGCTGTAACAGGACGTAAAGTTCTTCGTGCGTCAGCTTTTCAAGATACATCAGCGGGCCCTGCATATCCTGCATACCGTCTTTTAAGAACCGGCTGCCCGCCAAACGCGTCCGCAGCGCTTCGTAGCTGAACAGTCCGCGCCGCATATCCTCAACGAACTGCGGCGTTCCGCACAGGTAGACGCCCATCGATTTCACCTTGCCTTGCATAGCGTCGTTGAACATATTCAGCAGTTTTTCGTAATTGTTGTTGCGAGAGATGGTGTTGGAGATTTTGTAAAGATTCACGCCTTCGTCAAGAAGCATAACGAAGCCCTTGTAACCCAGCGTTGAGATAAACGCGGCGATGAGCTTCATGTAGTCGAACCACGTGTCGTCCATGATTATCTCACGCACGCCGAGCTCGTTCATCGCGTCGGATTTGGTTGTGTATTCACCTCTTAACCATTTCATCGCGGCGTTCTTGAGTTCATCATTACCGAGATGGAAGCCGCGCCAATACGCCTGCATGACTTTGGAGAAGTCGTAGCCGTGCACGAGTTCTTCGATTTTGGAGATGTCAACGAGTATGCGCTGTTCCATTTTGACCTGAATTTCCGCTTCCGAAACGTTATTCGTGATGAGGTCTATGCGGATGTTGTCGATCCATTTGTCCAGAAGCGCGGCAAGCGCGCCGCCATCAGGACGCACTTTGGACGACATACTGCGCAGCAATTCTCGGTAAGTGGCGATGCCGCTGTTACTTCCGATCAGCTTGCGTTCGGGCGATAAATCCGCGTCCGCGACGATATAGCCGCGCTCGATGGCGTAGGTGCGGATGATTTGCAGCAGGAAACTTTTCCCGCTGCCGTAACGCCCCACGATAAAGCGGAACACAGATCCGCCTTGGCTGATATTCTCCAAATCGCCGAGCAAAGTGCTGATTTCGCGTTTCCTGCCGACCGCGATATGTTCAATGCCGAGGCGCGGCGTAACGCCAGAAGTAAGCGAATTTAAGAGCGCCGTTGAAATGCGTTTCGGTATTTTTAATTCTTCCATTTAAAAACCAGCCTTAAATATTTATTTCAAATTTTCCACGGCTCCATAACCAAAGGGGCGTGTGTATGTCGATCGGACAGTATTCTGTTTCAGATAAAATATTTTCCCATCTTTCGGAAACGATGTCTTGAACATTAGGCAGTAATTTTTCCGATTCGTCAATGATTCCGAGTTTGCAGCTTGCCTGTATGACATGCGTATCAGGCGCGACCGTTATATTTTCCCTGTCAAAAAATTTAACATCCGTATATTTCTCCATCACAAACAACCAATAATTAAGTATTTTCTTGCCGCTTAAATACGGAAATGCGGACTTATTTTCGTTGATATGTTTCTTGATTCTGAAAACGGAAAAGTGTTCCTGTATAAAAAGATTCCGAATGTCGTTGTCAAATTGTTCGTGAATAGTAGTACAAAGTGTTTTCCATATTTCCGGTTGAAGCGCGGTTTTATATTTTAACAAGTTTTCTCTCAATTCAACTAAGGGTATTTTTACGACACATTCCGGGAGGAAACAGTCAGCGTTGTCTTTATGGGTTTGATTGGCGCTTTCCCATAATTTATATGAGTTGCGCTGATAATTTAAAGCCATCGGGAGCGTAAAATATAAATAATTTTCCCTTGAATGAATATCTAAACCGGGGTTTTCATCTTCCGGCATTTTTTCGCCGCCAAGTTTTCCGGCTTTATACAATTCAAGCAATTTACATATTTTCTCATTCATAGATACTCCCGATATAATCCTCAATCACGTACCATCTGTCGTCTTCAAAGCCGATCAGCAAGTCTCCGAACGTTTCCAACGCCGCATCGTTTATTTTATCAATTTCCACACCCACAAACACGCCGGGGAAAGCTATGTTTATTCCTTTGTCACCTGTTAATAAATAATCCAGAATCTGTTGCTGTATCGGAGTTAAAGAGGAGTAGAAT
>WREN01000274.1 GCA_009779295.1 Oscillospiraceae bacterium
CATCAGTTGCGCGGACGCGTCGGCAGGGGTAAGCATAAATCCTACTGCATACTTGTCAGCGAATCTAAGAACGCCGTGTCTCTTGAGCGTTTGAACGTGATGAAAGCCACTTCGAACGGTTATAAGATAGCGGAGAAGGATTTGGAATTGCGCGGACCGGGCGATTTCTTCCCGTCGCAATCGGGCGAGGCAAGACAGCACGGCGGGTATAAATTCAAAGTCGCGAGCATGATTGACGATATGACGATAATGACGAACGCCGTTGAGGCCGCGCACGGGGTGATAGCAAACGATCCGGCGCTGGAATTGCCCGAACATCAGCCGATGCTCGACGCAGTCATGCATGTGTTTGAGGTTAATGAGCGGACGTTTAATTGAGGGTAGGGGTATGGGAATTTTTTTGATAAGTTTAGCCGCCGCAATAATTGCAGCGATAATACAAATATTTTTTTATAAATTTACGAAAAAAAGATTTACTATGTTTATTATTCCCGTAACTTGTTTAATTCCTACAATATATTTATTATTAAAATATTCGGGATATTCAATTTTATCGAAAGACGGTGGACTTTGGGTAATTGCTTTTTTCATTGGTATTCCAATTGTTATTGGAAGTTTGTTGACAGGTATTATAATTACAATCGTAAAATCAAAAAAGAAATAACATTTCGTATTCCGCAAAAACAGACGCCCCACCAGGCGCCCGTTAATGTTATTAAATTGCAGCGTAGAGACCCGTCCCTACAAAAACTTTAACGCTCTCTCAATCGCGTCTTTCGAATTATACCACGGTTCGTTTTCGTATCTGTAATCGAATTTCTTACAAAACCAACTAACGTCATTGCGCAATTCGTCAAAATACTGCAACATTACTTCTGTGACAGCTTCGTTAAATTCATTAATTTTCTTTTTAGGCAGATTGATTTTGCCGCTTTCGATAAATCTGCGGTAGTGCGGCAGACAAAAATACTTTTGCCGTTTGATTTTATGAATAAAATCATTATCTTTTTCAAACAAATACACTGCGTTTTCAAAAACATGCGTAAGATTATAGTTAATTCTCTCGCACACATAGCAAGTTGTTTCTAATTTTTCAAGTTTATTCAAGTGATTCCGTATGTGGTCGAGATGGCTTTCAAGTATCAGCGCAAGTCCCAATCGATTCTTTCGCGAATACATCGCCGCATAGTGTTTGTCGCAAAACCCGAGTTCATTGGTTTTTATACGAATATCCGGCTCCATCATCGACGCGCCGAGGATCAGGTCGAGCTCGTTGTTTTCAAGTTTTGTGTGAATTTTACAAAACGGGCACATAGGTTCACCATCGTCAAACGCCTCGTTTATCATTATCGTGTAAATTTTTTCCATATTTAGGAGGTCTCCTTATGAATGATTTTAATATCCGGCAAATTTTTAACTGCGGGCAGTGTTTCCGCTTCAACGAGAATCCCGACGGAAGCGTCAGCGGTATCGCGTTTGGGAAGTTTGTCACTTTCACGCAGGAAAGCGAGTACAACGAATTTTGGCAGCATTATCTCTCGCTCGACGTTGATTATGCGCAAATCAAACGCGAGATAATCGAGCGGTTCCACGGCGATCCTACAATCAAAGCCGCTATCGAATACGGAAGCGGTATCAGAATCCTGCGGCAGGAACCGTGGGAAATGGTGTGCTCGTTCATCATCTCACAGAACAACAATATCCCGCGTATCAAGAAAATCATCGCGGAGATGTCGCGCGTCTACGGCGAACCGATTGAGGGCGGTTACGCGTTCCCGACAGCCGAGGCGTTGTATCATGCGGGAATCGACGGTTTTGCTGAGTTGAAGATGGGTTTCCGCGCGAAGTATGTCTACGACGCGGCGAAGAAAATCGTGACGGGCGAACTGAATTTAGATGAAGTACGGTTGAGCAGTACACAAGACGCGCTAAGTCTGTTACAAAACGTCAAGGGTATCGGTTTGAAAGTCGCGTCATGCGCGCTGCTCTTCGGGTTTGAGAAGTATGACGTTTTCCCGATCGACGTTTGGGTGCGGCGTGTGATTGAGAAGTATTATCCGAACGGATTGGATATCGACGCGTTGGGCGAATACGCAGGCATAGCACAGCAGTATTTATTTTACTACGAACGATACACAAACATCCGCGAGCGGACATCCGGCGCACTTGGGTGAACGCGCCGTGCATCTGTCGCGCCCGAACCATACCAACCGGTGACAAAAGTCCGATTGCTTCTCCGGAGGCACCAATTCAACTAAAGTCCGTTCCACAACGAGCGGATTTTCACTTTTGCAGAACCCGAATCTGTTCGTAAGGCGTATGCAATGCGTATCGGTCACGACGGCGGGTTCGTGAAATACATCACCGAGGATGAGGTTGGCGATCTTCCGACCAACGCCCGGCAATTTCAATAAATCTTCCATTGTATCCGGAAATTTATTTTGTATCATTTTACACGAATCTATGATATTCCGTGCTTTTACTTTATATAACCCGCAGGGTTTAACGATTTCCTCGAGTTCGGTTATATCCGCATCCGCCATCGCTTTAACCGTCGGATAACGTTCAAACAACGGTTCGCTTACGATATTGACACGCTTGTCCGTGCATTGAGCGGAAAGCCGCGCCATTACGAGCAGTTTCCATGGTTCGCCTTCGTAAACGAGTTCACATTCAGCCGCCGGATATAATTCTTCAAGGCGTTCGATTATAATTAAAATTCTTTCTTTATCGTTCATTGTAATTAATCAGTCTTTCAAGTCCGTCGGCAACGCAGTCCATCGGATTGAGCGTCGCCGTAACCGGTATTTCTAAATATTTGTTCAGCAACATGTCAATACCGTCGAGCATTGCCGAGCCGCCTGATATCGTTATTCCGTTTTCCATAATGTATTCGGCATCTTCATCACTTAAATCATCGAGTACGATCAATATCGCTTCCGCGATCTTCGCGATCTGCCGCGATAGAATTTCTCTGATTTCATACGGTGTTATTTCAGCCGAAGCGGGTAATCCCGTTGAATAATTCCTGCCGTATACGATAGCGTTGTTCCTTTCATGTTTCGGATTCACCGTGCCGTATGTACGTTTGAGCTGTTCCGCGGAGGCGGAAGTTATAAATAAGTTATATTTGCGCCGGATATAACCCGCGAGCGCGTTGCTGAACTGCTTACCCGCTAGATTTATTGACACCGCGCTGATTATTTGACTCGATTTGAATACTGCGATTTCTGTTGAGCTGCTGCCGATGTCAACTATCATGCAGGGATTTTCATCAACTATATTCAATCTCGCCCCGATCGCCGCCGCGTAAGGCTTGTCAACCAGTACGATACGCTTACACCCCGATTCCATCAGCACATCTTCAAGTTTAGCGCGTTCGTCGTCGTCCGCGTCGCACGAAACGCAGCAGTAAACAGTCGGCTTGGTTATTTTGATGCCGCTGTTGTTTATTTTTTTCAACAGATTTCTGATAACTTCGACCGCCGTTTTGTAATCGGAGATACCGTTGTTGAACGGCTGCGTGATGTTCACTGAGCCGGGCGTGCGGCTTTGGATGAGTTTCGC
>WREN01000275.1 GCA_009779295.1 Oscillospiraceae bacterium
CCGAAATAAACGTCAACGCCGCTCATTCCGCTGAGAGGCATATGACCCATCAAACCGCCGCCGATGAGTTTTACTTTTACTTCAATCGTTCTCGAATCGGTGTTGAATCTAACGCACGCGCCAGCCGTATGTTTCGCAAGCCCGGAAACGCCGTCGTTGACCGTGTTTATCACATCGTCCGGCAAACGATGGAATTTACCCGGTTCGGTTACGGCGAGACCGTAGATTTTTATTGGGTTTTCTAAACAATTATAATATTTCATGGCGTTTATTTATCTCCTAACGCAATCATTTCCGCCGCGGCCAATACGGCAAAACCCGCTTCACCGCAGTGCAATGTGCTTCTTTTATGTTTGGTTTCATATATCGTCAGATATTCGTCCACACGGTCTTTGTCACCCATTAAGGCTCCCGCCCAAGCCATTGAAGCCCAATAGAACGGGTCGGGAATCTCGTGTTTTTCCCAGGTTTTATTTTCTTCGCCGGTGCTGAAATGCCGGTTAAAACTTTCGTAAACCGTTTTTATCCTTTCAGAACTCGGTTCGTGCAATTTACATATTATGACCCATAACTGCGCCGTTGCGTCGGCGTAAAATGTGTCCAAATCAACGTCGGTCGCGTAAAGATACGGCAGATACGCGCCTTTTGCTTCATTCCAAATACCCGAATCTATTGTTTCCCTTACCGTTGCGGCCGCATTTTCAAGTATTAATGCCGTTGCGGTTGTATCGTATTTTTCGGCTAAAACGGTTCGGTAAAGCAAAGCCGCGCTTTCCATACCCATAAATACCTCGCAGTTGTCCATAAGGTATTTAATTTGATAATCCGGTCGCCCCCAGGTGAGACCGTCATCATAGGTAGACATCATGGCGTTGACCACGCGGTTAATTTTATCATAGTTCTCTAACAGAAGGTTTTTATCTCCCGTCACTTCGTAATATCTCCGCAAGGTGTGCAGAAAGGTTGACGCATACGCATCCGTCGAATCGTATGAACCTAATGATTCAAGTTCCGGTTCGCCGCTTTCCGAAAAGGTAACTTTGAAATCATAAATCGTCCCGTCTACGCCGTTATAGTCCTGCTCGGCATCGTTCAGGTTATCAAAATGCCATTCGATATACCTTTTGGCGTTTGAAGTGTATTGATCCCCACATTCAAGCAGAGCCAACACCGCAAAATAGCTGAAGTAAGGACATACTTTATCGGTTCCCGAAGTCCTGCCGTACATGGGTATAGCGCCGTTTTCATACTGTATCGACGCAAGCCAGGCACATTCGCTTTCAATAATGCGCTCATATAAGTTTTTTGGTACAGGTTCCGTAGATTTTTCACCAACCTTAACGCAAGAAGATAACAAAATTCCAATGAAAATTAACATACATAAAACGCGAAAAAACATAATACAATTTCCCTCATCAATACGTCGGGCTGTCGAGCAACCAAACTCCGTTCTCGCGGATTAATACGAGGTTAATGCCGCCGTCATAAGGTTCGCCTTCATATCCGTCAGCGGGAACGTTTACCGTCACTTTGTCTCGCGTGCCGGATTTAACTCTCGCCTGCCCGATATGGAACACCGTAGTCAATTCAAAACCGTCATCCATTACGTTGCGCTGCAATACCCCACGCTCACTCTCGCTGTAGCGCGACGGTAAATCATACGTACCGAAAAACGCCCATTCATACATACTCTGTAAATACTTGTAAGTAAAAACCTGCGAAGCTTCAGCATCAAGTGCAGCCATCGTCTGGTATTTGCAGTCAGGCGTCACTTCGTAATACTTCCATCTGATGCTTTTGGGTAAATCGTCTGCGTCGTATTCGACTACCGGCAATCCTGTCCCCCAGAATATTTCGTTGAGTTCCGCCGAACGCGGTATCAAATCCGCAAGGATTTCACGCGCTTCCTCATCGTTCAATCCGCTGAACGCAGCGCAGGAAACAGTTATCCACATTGTTGTGAATAAAACTGTGCATAACATTAAAGTGCGTATGAAACGTTTCATTTGAGAATTTCCCCCTACCCTATTCTTCATCCTCTTCCTCATCTTCGACCGCTTCGAGTCTGGCGATATTGACGATCACCGAACCCTCCGGCAGTCGCATGATTATTACGCCGCCCGTATTACGCCCAATCAGCGAAATCGCTCCGGCAGGCGTGCGTATCACCGTGCCGTCGTTGGTGATCAACATAATGTCGTCTGTTTCATCAACGGTCGCGATTCCGGCGATCAACCCATTCTTTTCGGTTTTATGGCAGATAACGCCTTTGGTGTTGCGGCTGTGCGCCATGAATTCGCTGAAATCGACGCGCTTGCCGTAACCTTCCTCCGTAATTATAATCAAATTCTTGCTTTCATCAACGAACGCCGCGCCGCCTACGAAATCTCCGCGCGAAAGTTTAATGCCCTTAACGCCCATTGCAATCCGCCCTATCGGCGTTATATCCGCTTCGCTGAAACGCACTGCGTAACCCATACGCGTGGCTATCATAATTTCGCTGGTGCCTTCTGTGAGACCCACAAATACAAGCTCGTCGCCGTCAATTAGCGTTAGCGCGATTTTCCCGCCTTTTTGTTTCGGCTCATAGAGGGAAAGCCATGTGCGCTTGACCATTCCGAGCTTGGTTACCATTATCAGGTAACGTCCCTCTTCGAAATTGTCAACGGAGATCAACGCTGTGATTTTTTCGCCTTCCTCAAGTTCAAGGATGTTTACAATATTCGATCCTTTGGAAGTGCGCGCCGCTTCGGGAATTTGATACGCCTTGCGCGTGTGGATCCGACCCTTGTTCGTGAACATCAGAACATGCGAATGGCTGTTTACCGCGATAACATGCTCGACGAAATCCTCCTCTTTCGTCGCCATGCCTATAATGCCTTTGCCGCCGCGCTTCTGCGCCGTATACGAATCCGCCGCGCGCCGTTTAATATACCCGGCGTGCGTCATCGTAATAAGGCACGTGTGGCGTTCGATCAAGTCCTCAAGGATTATTTCATTCTCGACCGGTACAATTTCCGTGCGCCGTTCGTCGCCGAACCGGCGCTTTATTTCTAACAGATCCTCTCTGATAATTTTCATGATTTTATTTTCGTCCGCGAGAATTGTTTCGAGTTCGTCGATTTGTGCTTGCAATTTCAATATGCGGTCTTCGACCTTCTGGCGTTCCATTCCGGATAACCGGCCGAGCGTCATCTCAACAATTGCCTGCGCCTGAACGTCCGAAAGCTCGAATCGTTCGATAAGCGCGGCTCTCGCGTCAGAAACAGACATGCTTGAACGAATTATATTTATCACTTCGTCGATGTTATCCACCGCGATTTTGTAACCTTCGTTGATGTGTATTTCATGCAACGCTTTCTGAAGCTCGAAATTTACGCGCCTTTCGATTACTTCAACTTGATGTTTGATATAATACTTCAAAATATCGCACAATCCTAAAACTTTCGGAACATTATTCACGAGCGCGAGCATATTAATGGCGCACGTGTCTTGCATTTGCGTGCACTTGTAAAGTTGATTAAGTATTATTTGCCCATTTACGTCGCGGCGGTATTCAATAAC
>WREN01000276.1 GCA_009779295.1 Oscillospiraceae bacterium
CCGGAGAACGCGAAAGCGTTCGACGAGTCGGGCGACACAATCAAAATAATGACGATCCACCAATCGAAGGGATTGGAGTTTCCGGTATGCTTCATATGCGACACGTCGCGCGAAATCAACAAACGCGATGTTTATGCGTCGCTTCTGGTTGACGACGAGCTCGGCATCGCAATGAAACTGCGCGACGAAACCGGTTACGCGTATTACGATACCCCGCTGCGGCAGGCGATGGTCTTGCAGATTTTGGAGAACAACATCGATGAGGAAATGCGTATACTCTACGTCGCAATGACGCGTGCTCGGAAACGTTTGATAATCACTGCGAATGACGATAAAATTGAAAAATTACAGCAGGACTGTATGACGGACGCGGAATTTATGTCGCCGTATGTATTCGCGGTGAATCCGGCGTATATTAAATGGATACTTACCGCGCTTTACAACCACGGGGACGATGAGTGTTACATGATAAACTGCATTGACGAAATTGAAACCGTTCAGCCCACGGAGGCAATACAGGAAGTAGTGGAAATTGACAACGGCTTGATTGAAGATTATAAATCCTTGATTAAAAAAAGATTCGATTTCAAATACCCGCATACTAACGCCGTCAAGCTCCCCGCGAAGCTGTCCGTTTCAGAACTGCACCGCAGTTACATGCGCGAAGACGATGAAGTTGTCACCGTTGCGGAACCGGATATAAGCGACTTCACCATGCCGAAGTTCATGTCGGATGTAGCGGAATCGACTACGCCTGCCGAACGCGGAACCGCAACGCATGTGTTCATGCAGTTCTGCGATTTCGCACACATTGAAAAGAAGGGAATCGAAGCGGAGATTGCCCGCCTTGTCGCGGAAAAATTCATCAATGAACGCGACGCTGGTTTAATAAACAAAACGCAGATTAAACGATTCTTCGCGAGCCAGTTGTATTATCGGATGAACCGCGCGGAGAAGGTTTGGCGTGAAACGCGCTTCAACATCAAATATCCAGCCGGTGATGAGTATATACTCGTGCAGGGCGTTATCGACTGCTTCTTCCTGGAGCGCGGCAAATTGATTTTGGTAGATTACAAAACGGATGCGTGTGGCAAAGACACGCTCATCGAACGGCACAGCGCGCAATTGTCATATTACAAAACGGCTTGCAAACGCTTGACTGGGTTGGATGTTTTTAAGACTTATATCTACTCGTTCCATTTGAACGATTCGATTGAATTGTTGTAGAAAACGATGTTTGTAAAATTCAACCTGCGTTTGAATTAATATCAAATAACAAGCCATTGTTTAAATAAAATACATCTGTTATAATATATTTGAAAATATTTTAACAGGAGGGGTTTTATGAATATCGGAGAAACAATAAAAAAATTACGCAAGCAAAAAGATTTGACGCAGGAACAACTCGCCGAATATCTCAATATATCGCCGCAAGCGATTTCACGATGGGAGATAAACTCTACACTGCCGGATATAACGCTCGTGCCAATGCTCGCGAATATATTCGACGTATCATCTGACACACTTCTTGGCATTGACATTGAAGCTAAAGAAAAGCGGATTGAAGCGATTGCAAAAGAAGCAACTAATCACATCTTTAAACATCAGTACGATGAAGCCGAAAAATTGCTTCGCACCGCACTGAAAGAATATCCAAACAGCCACAAATTAATGGATAGCCTTGCGCACATCCTTACGCGCTAATCTTATCTGCGGTATTATTAACTACGAACCTCGGACGTAGTGGTTTCCGAGGAAGTCTATTACTTTCGCGTCATTGCTTTTTATATTACCGAAACCCTGTTGCAGGTAACGGTTAGTATATACTATGATTGAAAAATTTATGTGTTACTTACCAAAACATCTTGCCAAATTCAATTTTCTGTGTTAAGATATAAAAATAAATACTTTTATATGACAAAGAGGATAAAAATATGACCGGCAGAGAAAGAATGACAAATATTTTAAACGGCAAACCCACGGACAGGGTTTCATGGACGACGATTTCCGACGGTATAACGCGCGCGAATATGCCTGATGATTATAAAAATATACCCATACTTGATTTTTACCGTAAAATCGGCTGCGACATTTTTCAGTTCGGACCTTATGGTCTGCCGAGTGAAATCGGCTGGCTGGAACCTTACCGTATTGAGAGCGACATCACCGACAGCTACGAATCGCTGCCGGACGGTTCATACTCGCATATCCGTTCGCTCGGCAAGGATTCGATCACAAGCTCATCGAAAAGCGGGCATCCGACGAAGTATCCGATCGTAACGGTGCGCGATTTGGAATTGTATTATGAAATGGTGCGGACTTGGCGCATATTCGTTTCTGATGACGGATTTTTAGAACGCTGCGCTCGGTGTGAAGAAGCGATTGGGCAGGACGGAATTTACACCCCGACGTTTTCACCTTCACCCGTTCAACAACTCATTGAAATCGAGTGCGGATTGGAAAACTTCTATCACCTACTCGCCGATGAACCTCAACTTATGGAGCGAACAATCGACGCGATGTTTGAAATTTGCAGACAAAAATATGAAATAATGGCGGAAAAAGCGCCGTTTGAAGCGTTTATTCCGGTTGAGAACACCAGTACGCGGCTGATAAGTCCCACTTTATACCGCAAATATTCGCTGCCGCATATACGCGAATTCTGTTCTATCATGCACAGGCACGGCAAGAAAGCGATCATTCACATGTGCGGGCATTTGTACAATCTCCTGCACGAATTCAAGGAAACAGGAATGGATGGCATACACGCGGTAACACCACCGCCTTTGGGAGATTGTCCGTTCGACTCGGCGTTTGACGTTCTGGGTGAGGATTTAATAATCATCGGAGTATTGGACGGTTTCCAAAGTCCAAACGCGACCGCGGAGGATATCCGCAACTGCGTGTTCGAAACAATCACGCCGCGAATAAGGAGTTCGAATTTCATACTCGCGATCGGAACGGACGGTCTCCAAACGGATCTATGGCGGATTGAAGTAGTGAGAGATGCGGTTGAGGAAATGGGATGAAAAATAAATTATTCATTATCATAATATTTTTTTCGGAGGTGGAAGTGGAGTGGTAATAATATGTTTGACTGACGGTTTAGTCATTTTCATATACAAAAAATCTATTATTAAGGAGAATTAAAACAATGAAAATAGGATGGGGAAAGGCGGACATCACGCCTATTGGAAAAATCTGCAAAAAAGTATCGCTCGTAGGGCAGTTTGAGGAACGCATCACGGAAACGGTGCGCGACCCGATATTTGCCACCGCTTTGGCGATTGAAGATTCAATAGTTATTTCGCTTGATCTTTTGAGTACGCCTGACAGCTACATGGCAGCGGCGCGTGAAAAGATAAAAAAACTGATACCGGATTTTCCACCGGAGAATTTAATTATGGCGGCAACGCATATACACACCGGACCGATGCTGGAAAGCGACCTTCTCGCGCAATGGTGGGGAGAAAGATTCGCGCGTTTGCCCGAGGACCCCGACGTAGTAACGCCTGACGTTTACAAGAAATTCGCCGCGGAGCGGATTGCGTCCGCTGCG
>WREN01000277.1 GCA_009779295.1 Oscillospiraceae bacterium
AGAAGTACAGCAATTATGTCTGCGGCGGATTGACTGCGGTACCGATCACGGTAACGGATATCGAACGTACCGGAGCAATAATTGAGGCGTTGTATTCAGCGTCGCACCGATACCTCGTCGATGCTTTTATAGCGTCATACGTGGAACAAAAAATTATGCGCGACGTGGATTCGCAAAGAATGTACCGCTTGATGTTCCAAGAGGGCGTGTACGAATTGACCAGTAATGTTGACCCGAGCGGAAAACTTCAGGATTTCAAAATTATAAATGATCTTTTAAAAAAGCGGAGCAATGATTTGGCTTCGTCATGGGCGGCTGTTGAGATCGCCGTCACCGAATCGTATAATAATTTATACGATGAAATCGTCGCGTCAATACAATAAATAAAATATTAATGGAGGATAAACAAAAATGGCAATTTCCAAAGAAAACATGAAAACGATTTGTTATCTTGCGCCGACATACAACAATCCGCGCAACAGTGAAGGCGATTTTTTAAAATTAAAGGACGGCAGGATAATTTTCGCGTACAGCCGTTATTTCAGCGGCAACAATTGGGACGACGAAGCTCCCTGTTCAATTGCTGCGGTGTTCTCGGACGATAACGGCGAGACGTTCGGTACGGAGCCTGTAATTTTAGCTACGGCGGAGGAATTCGGCGAGAAAAACGTGATGAGCGTTTCACTTCTCGAGATGGGAAACGGCGACGCGGGACTGTTTTATATTTTAAAACACGCCGACGGCACGAGTGAATATATATTGAAACGTTCCAACGACAACTGTAAAAGTTTTTACGCAACTATCAAGTGCGCTCCGGAAATACACAAAGGATATTACGAAATCTGCAACTGCCGTGTGATAAAATTAGCGAGCGGGAGAATTCTGATTCCGTCGTCAATCGCCAGACAAACAGTAGGAGATAATGGAAAATATTATTACAGCAACCGCACGGACGCTTATTTTTATTATTCCGACGACGATGGATTCACATGGCATGAATGTCCGGTTGGTATTTTCATGCCAATGAATATGAATACGAATACCGGCTTGCAGGAACCGGGCGTTGTTGAAATCCGCGATAATGTTATATACGCGTTTTTCCGTACGGACCTGCATGTTCAATACGAGAGCTATTCAATAGACGGCGGTTTGAGATGGACGCCCGCGCAACCGTCGAAATTCACTTCCCCCGCTGCGCCGATGGTGATCAGGAGCAATCCATACTCAGGTAAATTTTACGCGATTTGGAATCCCATACCGAGCTATAACGGTCGCAGTAATTCCCGGCACAGTTGGGACCGCACTCCGCTCGTAATTGCAGAAAGTAACGATGGTTTGAACTTTTGGAATATTGTTGCGCTTGACGACGATCAGGAGCACGGTTTTTGCTATCCGTCGGTATATTTTTTGGATGCGGAAACCGCGATGGTTGCGTACTGTTCGGGCGGCGAAGAGGAAAAAGGATGCCTTTGCCGTATCACGATTAAGAAAATAATATTGTAAATTTAACGAGGTAATCAAAATGAAAGTAATTAACATATCCACACTATACGAAAATCCTCTCCCTCAATTGAAAAGCATAAACTCAATGTTTCCGTTTTTTTGCGAATTGCCGGACGGTGCAATTCTCGCGGCTCACCAAATGGGCGAAGCGTTCGAGAGCGTTGACGGAACATCGTGCGTTTCCGTGAGCAAAGACGGCGGTTTGACGTGGGGCAAGCCGTATAAAATGTTTAATAAGTCAAATGAATCAATACCGTACAGCGATTGCTGTAAGATTTCCAAACTCGGTGACGGAAGATTGGTTGCGCTCGGTTATGAGTTCGAAAGAATTGATCCGTCGCTTCCGTTAGGTAATCCCGAAACGGGCGGACTTCTTGACAACCGCGTGTTCATTAGTTCTTCAAATGATAACGGGCAAAGCTGGACTCCGCGCACGGAAGTAATCTCAACTTTCACGCCGAATATTGAAGCGTCCGCACCGATAACGGTGTTGCAGGACGGAAGCTGGGCAACTCCGGTGACGAATTTCCCGAAATGGGACGGGAGTATAACGCATAAACGGCACGGCAGACTTCTCCGCAGTTACGACAACGGCGCGACATGGTCGGACGACGCCGTGTGTATGGAGTTTGACGGCAACGTTACGTGCTATGAAATGCGTATATGCCAGCTTGAGAACGGTTCGATAGTCGTCATCGGCTGGAACGAGGATGCCGAAACGGGTGAGCGTTTCGATAACCATTACACGATCTCGACGAATAACGGTAAAACATTCTCGTGTCCGATTTCGACGGGAATCCGCGGGCAGGCATCGTCGGTGTGCGCGATAGGCGGTAACAAGTTGCTGGCGTTGCACGCGGTGAGGAGAGATACCGACCGCCCCGGAATTTACGCTTGCATTGTCGATTTGTCCGGCGGCGAGTGGAACATAGTGGAAACAGAAGTCATATGGGCGCCGCCCTCTCCGATCATTAAAAACAATAAATTCGCGGAAACGTTTTCCTTCCTGCGATTTGGGCAGCCGGGCGCGATTCTGCTGAACGATGGTAACGCGCTCGTATCGTTTTGGTTGTGCGAATCAGGGCAGTACATGACGAAATGCCTGCGGTTGGAATTATAGATAAAGGGGTTCGGAAGTTTATTCCGAACCTTCGTTTATTTCTTTTTCGATTTTGTTGATTAACGCTGTATATCGCGGGTCGTCGTAGAGTTTTTTAAGATTGTACATTCCGGTAGTTTCTTTCAAATTTTCCAAAAATATCGGTAAATTTTTTACTACATAATTTTCATTTGAGTTATTTTCTAAAAAGTTTACAAAAGGCGAGGTATATTTTATTACACCTTTTTTATAAACTTCATCGTCAAACGTTTTAACATGAGCATACGCTTTTTCTAATACTTCAAATGCCTCGTCAACTCTATCTTGTTTTAGAAGTATCTCCGCGTATTCCCGATATAAATCAGCAATCGTAAGATTGTAAAATACGAAATTGCCGTCACAATATACTAAATTATATAAATCAATTATTATTTCGTAAGTTCTCAAAGTAATATTAATATCTTTGACTTCAAATCTTGCTATTGATGTTATATTGTTTTTAAATAATCCTAACAATTCTACTAATGCGTTTTGCTGATATTTTACTGAGTCTTCGAAATAACCGTGCATGGCGCCGGCACTTAATACTTCTTTACATGTCCAAATTCCTTCACACTTATCTAAGATTGCTAAGAGTTTTTCTTTTTTCCCGATTTTGCCATAAATGAAAGCAAGTAATTGACGACATTCACTACGCATTTGATCATCAACTGAAGTTAATAATAATTCTTCCATTATTTTTACCGATTCTTCCCAACTGTCATGTGACCTGTGTTCATTAAAATTTTCTTGCGTATATCCATGATAACCGTTTAGCCATGTACCAGTTGTTCCATACTCACACCACTTGTAATATAACGCTTTAGCTAATTTAAACAACAACTTCTCCTCCGCCGGAAACTCCGCCAATGCCTGCCGCATCATATCCACGCGTTCCTGCGGCGATTTCCAA
>WREN01000278.1 GCA_009779295.1 Oscillospiraceae bacterium
CGCGGGAACGAGTTTGGTCGGGCAGAATCTGGGCAGAGAACGCCCCGATATTTCGATTATTTACGGAAAAGTCTCCCAGCGTGTGGCATTATGTATATCCGCTGTGATGTTTATAATATTAACAACTTTAAGAGTGCCGTTAGCGTCATTGTTTACGGACGAAGCGCACATAATACAACTAACGTCCGAACTCATGTTAATATCGGCGTTTATTCAAATCTTCCAAACTTCCTCAACCGTTATTACCGGTTGTCTGCGCGGGTCAGGCGATACGAAATTCGTTGCAATAACAATGATTATATGCGTAACTTTGCTGCGCCCGATACTTTCTTTGATAGCGATAAACGTACTCGGATTAGGTTTGCACGGAGCATGGTTTGCGACGCTGATCGATATAATCGTCAGATTCATATGTTCCTATCTCAGGTTTTCAAGTTCAAAATGGACGAAAATTAAAGTTTGAATCATTCGCGGGCAAGTTTATATATCAAATCGTAAGCGAATACGAGTTCGTCGATTGTGCAATGGTTCTGCACGAAATGCGTCGTGCATAGAATCCAGCGTTTGTTTTTCAACAATTTGAACACTCTGCGTATTTCGGTTTCCAGCCTGTCATAGTTGTTGAATCCCAGCGTCGTTTGAATACAAATACCGCCGAGGATAGCGAACTTATTTTCGCACTTTTCGAAATAAACGTCATACGGCATATCCGCGCTTTCCTGCCACGGATGAAACCAATCAAGTCCCAACTCGCACAACTCGTCGATGACAGGAATTACGTTTCCGTCGGAGTGTAACCCGACTAAACCATTGCGTTTCTTAACACTGTCTATCACGTACTGCATATTAGGCATAATCAATTCGCGCCAAAGTTTCGGGCTGAACATAAGAGTGTTCTGCGCGCCCCAATCGTCGGAAATGTGTATCAAATCCGCGCCCAAATCCATGCAGTTAGAAGCAAATTCCGCGTTCCAAACAGCTTGGCGTTTATATAATTCCGCCAATTCGTCCTTATACAGCGCGAGATAGCACAGTTGATTCTCGATACCGAACGCTCCGTTGTAACACTCGAAAAACCCCGGCGTTTGCACGTAACAGAAGCGTCCGCGTTCTTTATGGTGCGCTATTCCGCTGGAAATATTTGCGTAAGATTCGCTGTTGTTGGCGGATAAAAGCGGTATGTCAAGCATTATGTCCGGCGTAAGTTCGATGCCTGCGTCTCTTACTTTCTGCATTTCAACGCCGTTGAACGCGCCCGGTCCGCCGAAAATATGCGCCGCGTCGAAACAATACTTATCCTCAAACGCGGCGACCGAACCGAACACCGCGTTTATTTGTTCAGATAAATTCGCGCTGACCCATCCGTAAATCGGGGTTCGGTCGACGGGATCGCCTTTGATTGCTTTTTTAACACGTTCTGTTGATGTAAGCATATTTTGTTTCTCCTTTAGAATCCCCCTCCGGCTTTCGCCGTTGGCTACGCCGTATCCCCCTTTAACAAGGGGGAGAAGGATTAATTAATATTCGTTCTTTCCCTCCCTTGTTAAAGGGGGATTATCTCTATTATACAACAAAACTCCGTTAAAATCAATACTAAGTTTTATCTTTGAAAAATTGACACGCTACCGCTTACAGAATCAAATCTGAAGTTTGCACCGCCGTTTTTGTAAGTAATGCGTTTGTTTTCGACCTGGCTCTGGAAGTCGCATTTCAAACTTCCGCTGACTGAATCCAGCCTTGCGGTGAACCCATCGTTCTCAGGCAGATATATCTTCACGCTGCCGCTGACGGTATCTGTATTAATACTGTCAGGACATACGACGAGGTCGAACTCCATACTTCCGCTGACTGAATCTGTTTTAAGTATCTTCGGGCAGGTTGTATTATTTAACGTTACTTTTCCGCTGACGGTATTCACTCTGAGTTCGTATTTCGCAGTAACATTATCGGCCGTGACCGAACCGGAAACGGTATCGCATTTTAATATGTCTGTTTTCATATTTTCGACCGTGATTTTTGAAGAAACAACGTCGATACTCAGCAATGTTAAATCAATCGGCACCAAAACTTCCAAACTCTTGCTTAAATTATTTAAAAAACTGAAATTGATCCCCATTGAATTAGCTGAATATATAATTCTTAATTCATTTCCCCTTACGCGGTAGTGCATTTTTTCCCTGTCGTCCATATTTCTGGAAGCCTTTTCGTAAATTTGTATTTCCGAACCTGTGTAATATTTGACGTCAACATTTCCGGAAATCCAATCTATCACGATGGTGTCAATACCTGCGGCGGGAACGCTGTCGTTCCCCGTACCGGCAACATAACCCGTCATATCGCCGAAATTAATTCCTATCGGAATATTTATATTCGGGAAAATGCCCATTAACCCCATAACCAATATACCGATCGCTATAGCAGCGACAAGTATCCATATGATCAATCTTGAAATTACTAAATATTTATCATTCATAACGTTTCACCCTATCTCAAATCAAAAATCGCTTTTATGATTTGATTGAGCGCGGCCCCGATTATAAATATGAGCCAGGTCAAATGCCATGCGCCGATAGCAAAGCTGATGATGAAATAAATTACAACGATAAGCATCCACATAACAGATATGATAGTATTACGGAATTGTTTTATGTTAGAGTTGTTCATTTGATATTTTTTAAAATCCTCAACGAGCGTGTCGTCGGTTTTGTAATACTTCGGTCTTGTCATCGCGTTGTAGATTATCAGCGCCGTCGCGCCGGCAATCATTACGAACATTACCACTACGCCTCGGAGCTGGCTGTTGATGTTTTCGCTTAAACCGAACAATATCGGCGGGATTACGCTGAGTATATACATGCAAACGGCGACTGAAATCAACAATGCGGAACGGTGTTTGCTTTTTTCTATTTCCGGGTCTATATACCTTGAGTTTACGTGCTGCGCGTTTTTCAAACTTTTAATAAGTTCGCCGACGTCGCCAATACTTGCGACTGCGAGGTTGTACGCAGTGTCTTCACTTTTGCCTTCACGGATTAATTCATCGTATTTGTCTGTGAGGTTGTTGATGATTTCCTCTTTTAAATCTGCGGTTTTTTGCGTTTGAGGCGCGTCCTCAAAAATTGAGTCGATAAATTGTCTAAGTTTGATATTCATGTCCATAATTAATTATTCCCTTCCATTTTCATTATTTATTATTTTGTCGATCAATGATTTTGCCTGCTGCCAGTCTTCTTTTAATCTTTCTAATTCTTCTTTGCCTTGTGGTGTTATTGAATAATATCTGCGTCTTGCACCGGTTTGCTCATCGCCCCAATATGAAAAAATAAATCCTGAATCCTCCAATCTTCGGAAAGCAGTATATAATGTAGCTTCTTTTAGCTCGTACATGCTTCCGGTTTTTTCCAAAATGGCTCGATTAATCTGGTAACCGTAACTGTCACCGCCGATAAGCTGCGCTAAAATTATCGTATCGGTATGACCTCGTATAAGATCGGATGCAATTGACAATACAAACACCTCCTCTTCTGGTATATATTATATCACAA
>WREN01000279.1 GCA_009779295.1 Oscillospiraceae bacterium
ATACACAGAGGAAAAAGTCGTTGAGATTCCGCAGACATGCGCTTCGCTGAATCAGGCTACTAAACGGTTCCGCGAATTGGTATTGCAGGGGAAAGTCGTCGCGGAGTATTCGCCGTTGTTTATATGGTGCCTTAATAACGCGATAGAGATAACAAACAATTACGGAGATCTAAAGTTGTCAAAAAAACACAAAGACGACACGCAGAGGATCGACCCTGTAGCGGCGATGATGAACGCCCTTACACGGCTGATCACACGTATCGACAATAATATCAATATAAACGAAAGTATCATGAAAAGAGGGTATGCGCTGAGGTGAAAAATATTTTGAAATTTATCGACGATTTTTTCTATATCGTGGGAGCGTCGCTCGCATCATATGGAGTGTGGCTGATATACAAGCCCGCCGGATATATCACGGCGGGTATTTTTATGGTTATTTATGCGATTCTTATTGCTTCGAAGAAATAATCCAATTTTCTAATTTCAAACCATCGACACGTTCAAATTCGCGGATATTATTTGTGACAAGAATAAGCTCTTCCGATTTAGCGTGAGCGGCTATAAGCATATCCATTTGTCCTATAGGAGTACCTTTACGTTTGAGAACGGCGCAGATACCGCCGTATACAGCGGCAGCAGAATCATCAAGCGGTAATATGTCTACAATTGTTAGAAAATTAATAAGTTTGATTCTGTTATTTTCATACGCCGTACTGTTACATACTCCGAATTCAAGTTCAGCCAATGTAACCGCCGAAATTGATATACCACTGTCCTTATTAGCTGAGAAAGCAGATAAAACTTCGGGTACATTTTTCATGAGATATATACACATATTTGTGTCGAGCATGTATTTCATAACTGTTCTCTCGGATCATTATAATTTTCGCGTCTTGCTTCAAGAATCGCTTCGCCGAAATCATCGCTAACCGGGGGGCATTTTAAAAATTCTTCCCAAGCGTTATCTTTAGGAAATAATAATACAATTTCGCCTATTTTTTTAATTCCGACTTCATTTCCGAAAAAACGGCAGTCTTTTGGAAGCCTGACGGCTTGGCTTTGCCCATTAGTAAAAAGCTTTGCAGTATCCAATCTAATCACCTCATGTTAAGTATATACTATAGTATATATTTTGTCAAGAGGTTATTTTTTAAAAAAGGCAGGAAAAAACATGTTTTTAAGCAGAATATTCAACAACAAAGACCCCGCGACGATTTATCAGCCTAAGGAAATGAAAGATATAGAAGCGTTTTTCAAATCGTTTTCAGAGGGCGAAGTGAACATTGATAAAGCTGAAAAGCTGTCAACTATCGCGGGCGCACACCGGATACTGACAAACAGTATAGCTTCACTGCCGGTCAACATTATGCGGAAAATCGGAGGCGAAAGGCAGAATGTAGATCATTATCTTAGTACAATGCTTAAATTGCGTAGTAATCCCTATATGACGCCGTTTATGATAAAAAAAATTATAATATCGCAAGGATTTTGGCACGGTACGGGATTCTGTTATATCGGACGCGACACAAACGGGCGCATAAACGAATTGATACCGTTACCGTCGTCCGGACATACGCGGTACATCTACCCGGGAACGGGAATACTTTGGTATTCGTTTTCGGTAGAGAGTGAAAACCCGTTCAGAACGGTTCTGACGCGAAAATTCATGGAAAGCGAGCTGTTAATTTACCGTTTTGAATGTTACGACGGTTTTGAAGGGCGAGGAATACTCGATCTGGCAAAAGAAGCGATTATAACCGATTATATGGCGCAGGGTTATCAAAAAAAGTTTTTCAAGAACGGCGCGAGAATCTCCGGAATTGTGGAACTGCCGGGCGAAGCCAGCGATGAAACCCGCGAAATAGTGCGAAAAGATTTTGAGGCTATGGCGCACGGTATGGATAACGCTTACCGCGTCGCCGTACTTGATTTGGGAATGAAATACACCCAACTCGGATTATCGCAGTCGGACAGCCAGTTCATCGAAACGCGAGAGTTTACGGTAAATGAGGTCAGCAGATTTACAGGTATTCCGGCGTATATGCTCCAAGGCGGAAAACAGTCGTATCAATCTAACGAACAGCAGCAGCTTGATTTCGTTATGAATACGCTGACACCGCACATCGTGCAGATAGAGCAGGAATGGGCGTATAAATTATTTACCGAACGCGAACGCACGGAAGGCTATTATTTGAAACTCAACGAAGCGGCATTGCTCAGAGGCGATAATAAGACACGCGCTGAGTATTATCAGAAAATGGTAGGACTCGGCATATATAATCAAGACGAGTGCAGGGCGCTTGAAGATATGTCGCCGCTGCCGGACGGTACAGGTTCGGATTACTGGATGTCGAAGAATTACGATACGATAAATAATATCAAGAAGGGAAATAACCCAAAATGATTGAGATAAAACTGTACGGAACGATAATGGACAACGACAGCGCGGATATAATGCGCTGGTGGGGTTGGATGGATGTTTGCTGCCCGGCGGATATAACTGCGAAGCTGGCAGAAGCAAAACCAGATGAAGAAGTAACTCTGTACATCAACAGCCGCGGAGGAATGTTAGTTGCGGGATATGATATGTACTGTGAATTACGTATGTATAAGGGCAAAAAAACGGCGCATGTAATGTCTACGGCGATGTCGGCGGCGACAATACCGATGATGGCGTGTGAAAAACGGATATCAGAACCGATTTCTCTGTTGTGTATACACAATCCGCGCAGCTCATTGTGGAGTGAGGAATCTGAAACATTCAAAAAAAAGGCAGAGGAACTCGATAACGTTAAAATATCTACACTTAACGCCTATGAATCGGTTTTGAAAATAAGCCGTGAGGAAATATCCGCGCTGATGGATAAAGATATTATAATCGACACGGGCAAGGCTATGGAATACGGCTTGATAGATGAAATCGCGGCAACGGATAATGTTCTTGTTGCGTCGGTCGGCGATTATATGTTTCCCAGCCAAAAAATGCGCGAAGTATACGCCGCGAGAAAAGATGCGGACGAAAACAATCGTAAAACCCTTGAGCTTGAAAAACTCAGGTTTGAAATACTCAAAAAATAAGAAAGGATGACAAAAATTGTTAGATTTTAAGGCAAAAATCAACGAACTTAAACAAGAAAAAACTACGCTCCAGGATAAAGCCGAAGGTTTCATCAACGAAGGCAATCTTGAGGAGGCAAAAAAAATCAACGACCAATTGAGTAAAATCAACGAGCAAATTTCGGTTATTGAAAATCTTGCGGCTCATAGCGAAGAGAACGCCGAACCGGCGAAACCGGAGCCTAAAAAGGAACCGGAAAAACTGTTTACTAATTTCGGCGAGCAGCTCATAGCTGTTTATAACACGAAAAAAGGTATATTTGACAAGCGTCTGGATACAATCAATAACGCTGTTCAGGGCAGTAACGTAGGCGTAGGCGCGGACGGCGGGTTCGCCGTGCAAGAAGATTTCGCGGGGAAAATACTCGAATCCGCGGCGACAACGGGCGAAATATTGAGCCGTGTTGACGGTTAC
>WREN01000280.1 GCA_009779295.1 Oscillospiraceae bacterium
CCCACATCTTCACTTGACCCCGAAATGGTGGGAGAAGTTTTAAGCGTTATGGTAAATCTTGCGAAAACAGGATTAACCATGTTGGTCGTCACGCACGAAATGTCATTCGCAAAGGATGTATCGTCGCGCGTAGTTTTTATGGATAAAGGAGTTATTGTTGAAGATGAAACACCGAAGGTTATTTTTAATAACCCGAAAGTGCAGCGTACAAGAGAATTTTTAACGAGAGTTTTATAAACAATGTCAAATTATATTAAATATTTTACCCGAAATGCTTTATATTTCACAGCATACTTAATCATCACCGGAACGGTAATTCAAACGTTTTTACTCGAATTGGGAATAAGAGAAAGCAACGTCAGCGTGTTTGTAACGGTAATGAGTTTAACGAATGTTATCTCAACAATATTGTTTTCATCGATCGCCGATAATTCAACAAAAATAATTAATACGATGTCAAAATTATTTTTTATTATCGGATTGACGTTTATAACATTTATTCCGCTTTGTTTAATATCAAATTTAAACGCATTCGTTATATTCTTATTGATTTTAATAATCGGTATACTGCAAACTTTATTCATCGCGATAAGGAATGTCTTTGAATACAAACTACCGTATTTAATAATACCGATGGAAAATTTCAATATATTAATGGGCGTTGACGGTGTTATCAGCGGGATAGCCGGTATAGTATTCAGTCTTTGTATGGTTTTTTTTATCAATAAATAACCGTATTTCAATGTTATGTTCTGTATATTTATAATCGGCGCGCTACTGATGTTTGCTGCCGCGCTTATAAACAACAGTTTGAAGAAAATGGGTACATACGAAGTTGAAACTAAACCCAGCGTTAAATTCGATAAAAACAATATCATAAATTTATTTAAGAATCCGATTTTCAAAAGTTTCATAATTCCGAATTTTACGCGCGGCATAACTGCCGGAATTATCGGAATCGTCGCGATAATCGGATTCCATGATAATATTTTAGATAAAGTCTCCGCAGCGTATCTCGTCACCGCCGCAACGGTCGCCAACATCGCGGGAAGCATATTGTACACGGTTTTATCCAAACTAATTAAAAGCAATATCCTATGTTTGCTCGGAAGTATCATGACATTAGCATTGTTATTTTTGTCGTCGAATTCGATAATAATATATATCGCCGGGTATTTCATAGCGTATCTCGGCATAATGATAATCAGCCTTGCGATACCGTACCGCGTTTATGAAATAATACCGTTCGAAATAGCCGGAATCTACAACTCGTGGAGAATGATTCTGATGACTGCGGGTATTACGTTCTCAACTGTCGCTACGGGTTTCGCGATAAAGTTTGTCCCCTCGTATGTAATATTCATAATCGCTATCGTGTGTCAGTTATACTGCGGGATTATATATTTTCTGTACAATAAAAAACACCTGTAAGAGGTGCATTTTATCAAGGCAAAAATAAAAACTAAAAACTTAAAAGGATTAAGTCCTGTTTCATTCAGAACTCAATCCTTTTCTTCCGCTTTTGGCAGGGGTAGTAAGAATCGAACTCACGACACGCGGTTTTGGAGACCGCTGCTCTACCTGCTGAGCTATGCCCCTACATTTACACCGGTAGAAGTACCGTAGGTAGTTCTACCGTTTAATATTATAACACATTTTGTGTTAAATATCAATTGTAAATATTCGACAAAATATAACCGTTATTCTTTGTTCTCTATGACAAGTTTCACAAAATCATTGATGCGTTTTTCCGCGGCGTTTCTCTGCGCGTCAAAAGTAGACGCCCAATTGGGGTTGTTACCATGAACAGCTTCGGTAAAGTGATCCGTAATCCCGACTATCAGATGGTAAGTGTAGCCGAAATTGAACTTCAAACCGTTCTTGATTATATCATACATTTGCGCGGCGTCCGAATCGTTTGAATATTTGACTTTCAGCGCCTGTTCAAAGTAAACGGGCGACAAAGTGCGGTAGTTTTCCGAAGCGATCGCTTCGAGAACCGTACCTGCCATATTCAAGTCCCGGCATGTTTTCGGTATGGCGAAAGATGAATAAACGTTTCTCGCGAGCGTATAATAATCCGCCTGCTTTTCATCCCATTTCGGAAGCGGCAGCACACCGTATACATCGTTCATATCGCGGTAAAACTCAACGTTGTTAAATTCAGCGGAAACAAACAGCAGCCTTCCGCTTGTGAACATATTCCTGATGGCGGTATGTTTATTTAAATCATTCCCGGCGTCGGAAAGATTGTTAAACGCGACTCCCTCGGTGTTGTAGAAAAAGTCGCAAAGCGTCTGAATCGCCGTAACCACTTTTTCATTTCCGAACACAAGCGTCGGATACCCGTCTTCATCTTTTGAAGTCACCTGCAGATCGAAAGCGCCGATAAATAAATTCATATGGTTGCGGTCGCATGTATGAAAACCGTACTGGTCGTCAAAATCCTCGGCTCCGTCGCCGTTCAAATCAATATAAACGCCTTTCATGAGCGCTTTAAAATTATCGAACGTCCAGGTTTTATTGTAAACCATTTCATAAGGGCTGGCGAGTTGAAGGTTATTCAATAAATTCTGGTTAAAATACAGGCAGAACGTCTTTTTGATCAAACTGAGCGAAACGTCTCCCGAAGCAAGGAACATCTGATCGCCGATCGTTCCGTAATCAACAAGCGCTTGAACCCACCATGGTTTTTCAAAACTTATATTCGGCACTTTCAATAAATCTATAATCATATTTTTCTGTATCAGTTCAGGCATTGTATACGTCAACGCCGCTACGATTTGGAACTCGTCGTCGCCGGATAATACACTATTTACTATTGTACTGATAAAAGTGATTCTGTCGGCGGTTAAATTACCGAGCTGCGTAACCGTTTTGATTTCAATATTCAATCTTTCTTCGACGTTTTTATTGGCGATATAAACGGCGTCCTCGACAATATCGCCTGTTTGCTGATCCATGTAAAACTCTTTGATTTCCTCTTCACGGTAAAGGATCGTTACAGTTTTGCCGTTAAAATTGATATTATCCGGCAGATTGTCTTTTTCAAAGAGAGCAGCAATATCATCGATTTGTTTTGTTTCATCGGCTTTTTCGGTATCGTCCGATTTACCGGCATTGTTATCATTACACGAAATAAATAAAATTGTCAATAAGAATACTGCCATTAAAATTGATACAACTTTTTTCATTTTCAAATCTCCTTTTATTTTATTATATATTCGGACGTGGTAGTAAGTTCATTATCATTTATTATCATAATTAATTCAACATAATAACTTGTTGCGTCATCGGGTAATTTAAATGTAACAATATTATTTTTAATTTCAGCCGGGATTTTCATCCATTCCTGATCCATGAACGGATAATTGCCGTAACCGTATTTATTATGGACGCTGTATGTCATTTCTTCCGTGAGATAATATACGTTCGCGGTAATGTTTTCATTACCGTAAGTTTCGATTTTATTCGGCTGTTCAATAAACGTCGGCAGTTTGACAGTATTTTTAATAATCGAATCCG
>WREN01000281.1 GCA_009779295.1 Oscillospiraceae bacterium
CTTATTAAGGCTCCTGTTTTTATCAAAAAAACATTTGACATTTTATTGTTTTTTTTGTATAATATAAAAAAATGGAGGGATTCTTTTGACCGGCGTTTTAATTGTTTTTATAATTTCACTGCTGATATGCTGCGCCATCGCGTATATTCTGGGACTGTTCTGGTTCAGCGATATACGCAATCGCCGGTTCGGAAGATTTTTTATACTTGGCATCGAAGTTTTCATATGGACATTATTAAATGCCATCACCATTGTAAGCAATCACGAATATTTTCCGGTAATATATACGCTCCGAATGGTGATGGTATGTATTATACCGTTCGGCATTACCGCTTTTATTTTTGATTTTATAAAATTTCCGCTTAGAAATAATATTTTTTTACGGATTACTTTATTTACGATACCTGTAATTGATATTATTTGCATGGTAACGAATCCGCTGCATTATTTATATTTTTTAAATTATGATTACCCCGTACCGGCGCGCGCGATATTGTTCTGGATACATATCGTCGTCGATTTTACGTTAGTTATTATCGTGTTTGTTCTTTTAATACTTTATATTATTAAAGGTGTGAGGAGAAATCCGCTTTTGATATTAACCGGCCTCGGTTTATTAATCCCTTATATTTACAATGTATTATACAGTTTCGGAATGATAAAATTTCCGCACGATGTAACGCCTATAGGGTTCTTTTTCACGTTATTGCTGTTTATGTTCGTTTCATACCGTTTGCAATTGTTCAATATAAAAACGTCGTTATTTTCAAGCACGATGGATTCGATCGGTGATATTATCGTCATTTTTAACGAAAAAGATGTAGTCATGGATGTAAACCGAAGCGCGGTTGAAACATTCAATGATTTTGAATTTGAAGTCGGGCGGACAAAATTTGACGCTTATTTTAATTATATTAACAGTATTATATTAGAATCAAAACCGAATAATTTTGTCGAAATCATCAAAAATAACCATAGCGCTGAAGGAGAATGTTCAGTAAAATTACAAAACGGCAAAATACAGACATATACTTTTTCGTGGCATACGGTACACGAGCGCAATAAAAAATCAGGTTATATATTTATGATGATGGACGTCAGCAATTACCGCGAAATGATCATCGAAATAAACAACCAAAAAGAAAAAGCGGAATCCGCTTCAAGGGCCAAAGGCGAATTTTTATCGCGAATGAGCCATGAAATGCGCACTCCTATGAACGCTGTGATCGGAATGACGCAGGTCGCGTTGAAAAGCGGATCGCTGGATGAAAGCGTAGAAGATTCGCTTTTGAAAATCAAAGGTGCGTCTAATCATTTGTTAGGAGTTATAAACGATGTACTGGATATGTCGAAAATCGAATCAGGGAAATTTACGCTGTCAGAGAACAAACTTGAAATAAAGGAATTCGTACAGAATATCCGCGTTATGGCGGATATCAATACCGAACAAAAACAACAAAATTTTTATTTAACAATTGATGAAAACATTCCGCCGGTAATAATTGCAGACAGCCAGCGTCTGATGCAGGTAACCGTCAATCTTTTAGCAAACGCATTTAAATTTACTCCGGTGGGCGGCGCAATTGACCTTATTATTAAAATGACGGAACAAAATGATGATTACGTTGTGCTGCGGATTGAAGTCCGCGATAACGGCATCGGAATCTCAAAAGATAAACAGGCAAATTTGTTTCAACCGTTCGAACAGGCCGACAACAGTATAAGCCGGAATTTCGGCGGAACAGGATTGGGGCTTGCCATTTCGAAAAGTATTGTCGAATTGATGGGCGGTACTATTTGGATCGAATCCTCCTCTGATGCGGGTTCATGCTTTATGTTTACCATACAAGCTAAGTACGGAGATATTTTGTCCGACGATGACGAAAACATTGATGAAATTCCTGATATAGAAAATGAATTTGAAGGTTTAAATATACTTTTGGCAGACGATGTTGAAATAAACCGCGAAGTGATTCAAGCGCTGTTTGAAGGCAGCGGGGCAGTTTTCGATAATGCTGAAAACGGACAGGCCGCATATGAAATGTATCTGCGCAATCCCGACCGGTACCATATAATTTTTATGGACTTGCAAATGCCGGTTTTAGACGGCCTCACGGCGACCGCCGCTATCCGCAGAACTGAATTCCGGAATTCCGCGACAATCCCGATTATCGCCATGACGGCAAACGCGTTCAAGGAAGATATCGAAGCGTGTTTGAACGCCGGAATGAACGACCATATATCAAAACCGGTCGATATAATAAAAATCAAAAAAATTATCAGGAAATATTATAAATAAGCTGTTTGATTTTTTGAATCTGTTCGGTGATTTCATCTTTCGCCCGCTCGTTAATACTGTCCGGCGAAATTAACGGTATGCCTATATCAAACTTGTCGTAGTCCCTGCCGTATTCTACGGTGATGATTTGAGGAACGCAGTATTGCAAAACTTCTTCCAACGCCGCGTATCCTTCATCGTTGATTTTCGTGTGGCACATTATTTTGTTATCTTTAACGATCCATCCGTTGATGTGTATTTCCGTAACTTTTTCAAGCGGCAGCATTTTCAAATACGAGCGGAACGGTATGTCAAGCCAACGCGACGCGCAGTAAGCGTGGCTTATATCAAGCAGGAATCCGTAGCCCGTTTCGTCGAGCAAACGATGTATAACATCGGGTTTTATCAAATCTCCCCAGCGCAAACTATCCATATTTTCAATTGAAACAAATTCCATGTGCGAATATTTTTCCTTTATGAATTTCGCGTTCGAAACTATATTATCAAACGAAAAATCTTTTTCCGTAAACGTCGGGTGAAACGATAACCCCGGCGTTTTTGTCATTTTTATGAGCCGGTTCGCTTCATCTTTATCGAAATCGGTTTGAAACGTCGGCGACGATAAATCATGCGGCAAGGAACCCAAACCGTGCAGCAGTATCGGGCGTTTCACGGTGAGTTTTTCGCAGAAAATTTCGAACTCGTCGAGATTCTCCGCTAATGCCATTTGAAATCCCAAAGCGAATAATTTGAAATAATCAATGTCGATAACTTTTTCATCAACAAGCTGCTCGGTTTCAGGATAGTAATTACATGCGATTTTGATTTTCATTTATTAACCCCATTTTTATTCGTGTTTTTTTTTCAATCTTGCCGAAAATAAAATTTTCAATCAGAATACTTATTAAAATTATTATCAGCATAACGGACATCACTTGATTGATTTCAAGCAAATCTCGTCCGGTTTGGAGAATATACCCCAATCCCCTGACGCTCGAAATCATTTCGCCCGCGATAAGCGACCGCCATGCAAACGACCAGCCCTGCTTCAATCCCGAAATGAATTCCGGTATGCTTGCGGGTAGCACGACCCTCAAATAAATGTCGCGCTTCGAAGCGCCCATCGTGCGCGCCGCGCGTATGTAAAGCGGGTTTACGTTTTTTATCGCCGATTCCACGGAAATCGCCAAGCTGAAAGTCGAACCGATAATGATGACAAAGATGATTGCCGATTCGTTTAAC
>WREN01000282.1 GCA_009779295.1 Oscillospiraceae bacterium
AACCGAAGTCGGTTTACATCGAACCGGAACATACCGCCGTCGATTATACATACGAAAACGGGAAAATTGAGTTTAAAATTGATTGCTTGCATATACATTCGGTTGTGGTTATTGAGTGAAAATGCAGCTAAATAGGAAAAGCAATAACGCATCCTTCATGTTAAAATAGAATTATCAATTTGGAAGGAAGCGATATAATGGAATATGAAACAATGATTCAAGCAGTGTTGGACGAGATCGACAAAAGGATTACCGAGAACATCAAATGAAACGCGGATTGATTTTGAGTATTACGACGAGCGCGACCATGGTACTAAAGGACAAATGGACATTTTTATACCAATACGAAATAAATAAGAAGGGTTTAACCTTCTTATTTTTTATTTCAACCCTTTCACAAACTCACAAATATCAGCCGTGGAATTAGGCTTGCGGATGGTCTCGATCGACTGCCGCATAATATCCAACCTATTAGGATTATCGAACAATTGATTTAAAATTTCGTCAAGCGGGAAGGTTTTTGTCACTGACATAGCCGCGCCGTTGTTGAGGAGGAATTCCGTATTGCGGTCTTCCTGACCGGGTATGGGATTGCAGATAATAATCGGCAAACGTTTCGCGAGCGCTTCGGAAGTCGTTGCCCCGCCGGGTTTTGTGATGATACAATCCGCCGCGGACATTAATTTTTCGATTTCATTTGAATAACCGAAATTAAGTATAGTTTTCCTAAACTGTATCGAATCGATTTTTTCTTTTGCGCGTTTGTTATTTCCGCACACGCTGATAACTTGCATATCGATTTCGGCGTCATCCAATTCTTTCACGATTTTTTCAATATGTCCGTGACCCATGCTGCCGCTCATGAGCAATACGGTTTTTTTATTTATATCAAGTCCCAATTCTTTCCGCATTTCAACTTTATCGATCTCGCTATTGAATTTAGGGTGGATCGGTATTCCCAGCGGTAAAATCTGATGGTTGTCGAATCCTTTTTTCTTTGCTTTGAGCGTTATGTACTCGTTCGGCACAACAAAATAATCGAAACGCAGCGCTTCTTCCCAATACGGGTGGATCGTGTAATCCGTAAGTATGCCGACAGTTTTGGCGGAAATTTCCTTCAATTGTTTCATCACGTCAACAATAATCCCCGCAAAAATATGGGTGCAAACAATAACGTCGGGGTTATAAACGTCCATAAATTTACGCAGTTTTTGGGCAAGAATAAGATTTGTAAAACGGGTAGCGGAAATTGTATATGAGTTATTTCTGCGTTTTTCGAGTTGGCGGTATGCGCGTTTATAGGCGGGTTTGGCGCGTTTGATCGTAAAAAGATACCCTTTGTTAATTGTATCTCCGAGCAATTTATTGATATAATAATATGTATCGAGCACGGTACTGTTAATGCCGATATTTTCAAAGTATGCGTTCATCGCTTTTGCGGGAAGAATATGTCCGTTCCCGGCAGTAAGCGTAAGTATTAAAACTTTCATCTTTTTCATCAACTCCCTGTATAGTTTTAATTATACAATAAAAAAATATTATAATCAATAAAAAATTTTAAAATAATTGTTGACAAGCGATAAATATTGTGATATAATAACTTTACCTCTTCGGAGAGGCTTTTTTTGTGTTGAACAATTTTGAAGTTTGAAAAACTTTTTGCTCCGATTGAGGGAGATATAAATAATATCGGGAGGTGCCAATCTAATGAGAGTAAAATTAACTATGGCGTGTAACGAATGTAAGCAAAGAAACTACGAATCAATGAAAAACAAGAAAAATGACCCGGACAGACTCGAAATGAATAAATATTGCCGATTCTGCCGTAAACACACCGCTCACAGAGAAACAAAATAAGGAGGATCACAACTTGTATGGCAGAAATCGAAGAAAAAGATGATGTTGAATTAGAATTAGAAGAGGAAGAAACCGATTCTAAAGATTCTACTGATTCTAAAGAATCAAAAAAAGAAAAAGCAGTAAAAAAAGCCGACGGATCAAAACCCGCGAAGAAAAAGAAGTTTGGTCTTTTCAATAAAATCGCGAAGTTTTTTAGAGAATACAAAAGCGAACTAAAAAAAATTGTTTGGTACGGCCGCAACGCTACAATCAAAAGTACGATATTGGTCGTTTGTGTTATTGTAATAGCCGCTGCGGTTATCGGCGCGCTCGACTTTGTTTTCTCAAACATCCTGCTGTCGTTGGGACGTTTGATGTAGGTGGCGGTAAATGAGTGATTTCAGTGATGCACATCCCGGGATAAGATGGTATGTAGTACACACATACTCGGGATATGAAAACAAAGTAAAAGCCAATTTGGAAAAGATAATCGAAAACAGATCGCTTCAGCATTTGATTATGGATATTAAAGTTCCGACCGAAATATTATCGCAGCGCGATGAAAAAGACGGCTCGATGAAGGAAGTAGAAAATAAAATATTTCCGAGTTATGTGCTGATCAAGATGGTTATGACCGACGAGAGCTGGCACGTCATCCGCAATATACGCGGCGTTACCGGATTTGTCGGACCGGGCTCGAAACCGGTTCCGCTTACCGATGAGGAAGTCGACGCTATCGGGATCGATACCGGAATAATCAGTTTGGAATACGGTATCGGCGACAGCGTGAAGATCATAGCCGGCGCGCTTACCGGATTTATCGGTACGGTTCTTGAAATATCTGATGACAACAAAAAAATTAAAATACTCGCGACTATGTTCGGCAGGGAAACGCCGGTCGAGCTTGAGTCGGGAGACGTAAAAGTAGTAGACTTTTGAACTTTTGAATCCCCCCGTCAGGCTACGCCTGCCACCCCCCTTTAGCAAGGGGGGCAAGACCAAAACCGTTCCTTCTTGTCCCCCTTGCTAAAGGGGGATACGGCAAAGCCGAGGGGGATTCAGCAAAGTGGGAGGAAGAAAATCTTTTATTCTTCCGTTATGATTTAAACCACATAGGAGGTAAAAATATTTATGGCAAAGAAAATTACAGCATATATTAAATTACAGCTTCCGGCAGGCAAGGCTACGCCGCAGCCGCCGGTAGGACCCGCGCTCGGTCAGCACGGATTGAGTATCCCGAACTTCACTAAAGAGTTCAACGAACGCACGAAGAATCAAATGGGATTGATAATCCCCGTCGTTATAACGGTGTTCGCCGACCGCACATTTTCATTTATTACGAAAACTCCCCCTGCGCCCGTGCTTATCAAGAAAGCGTGCGGGATAGAATCAGGCTCCGCGGTTCCGAATAAGACCAAGGTAGCTAAAATTACAAAAGCTCAGATAAAAGAAATCGCCGAAACCAAGATGCCGGATTTAAACGCCGCGTCGCTTGAAGCGGCTATGAGCATGATAGCCGGTACAGCCCGCAGTATGGGCGTTACGGTTGAAGATTAAGAGTGGGGAGGATGAATTAAAATGGCTAAAAGAAGTAAAAATTATCAGGACAGCGCGAAATTAATCGACAAAACTAAATTATACGATACGAACGAAGCTCTCGG
>WREN01000283.1 GCA_009779295.1 Oscillospiraceae bacterium
TACCGCCAATACCATTGTAAAACCAGAAGAAGCTCCGGAATTCATCGAAACCGAAATGACAGAAGAGATCGGAACGGTCGCGGGAATTTATTACGCTACGGATATTGTCACCACAATCAACGGAATAGAATATGAGACTTACAATCTCGACGGTCAGATTGTTGTCGTTATCGAGGATATGATCGATAAACACAAACCTTATAATACATATTTTGGGGCAGGTTTTTCCGGAGGCGGATTCAAAGCCACTTGGGATAACGATACGCGCACAATAAAGATGTATTGCCTGCGTCCGCATGATTATTTGTATACCACACTCGGCGAGATCGCGATAAATGAGCAAAATTATATTCAAAATACATTCATGGCGAATTATGCTGAAATTAAATTCCCAACCGGAAAGATTGTTGAAAATATTTTGGTTTTAGATGTCATTCACGAAGATCACAGCTATACATATATCGACGTCGTGCATTTATTTGAAGAAATTGGCATTGATTACAAATATATCGGCTACGAAAATTTGAATTTTGATACCGCGAAAAAAGATTTGCAAGGCACAAGTATTAATAGAAAAGATTCTAACGATAATATTATTGGTATGTTATTAAATTTAAAAATAAATATAAACAACATCAAATATATCGAAGATATAACCGCGTATTATTTCGAGGGTAAAGTGATGGTCAGCCTTTACTGTTTATCCGTATTATTAAAATAAGGAGATTTTTATGAACATAGACGAACTTGTAAAAGAAGCATTGGAACTCGGATTCTCCCATGCGGGAAAGTTGAATATGGACGCGCTTGTGTTCATGCCGGAAGTGCGCGATATGTGCCGCGCCGACAGATGTCATTCGTACGGCAAATGCTGGACTTGCCCGCCCGGATGCGGTACGCTTGAAGATATAACCGAACGCGCCGCTAAATATTCCTACGGCGTTATCGTACAGACTACAGGCGAAATGGAAGATGAATTCGACGCAGAAACAACTATGCTCGCCGCGCAGAATCAGAAGGATAATTTTATTAAACTGATTGATATTTGGAAGAAACGCTACGACGATATCCTTCCGATGGGCGCGGGCGGATGCAGAATCTGCGAGAAGTGTACATATCCCGACGCGCCGTGCCGTTTTCCGGATAAGGCGTGGCCGTCGATGGAAGCATATGGACTGTGGGTAAGCAAAGTTTGCGAGCTTTCTGATATACCGTATTATTACGGGAAGAATACGATTACGTATACAAGCTGTTGTTTGTTTAATAATACCGATCAATAACACCATTCACCGTTTCCACCCATTGCGTGAGATTGTTATAATTCCCGCTGATGGTGCTGATGTCTTTCAATACAAATTCAATAGGGGTGTTATTTTTTAAACACGCCTTAATAACTCTTTCAACTTCTTCGATAACGGGTTCCGGATCGAATGTCGGGCTTGCGACAAACGCAGGATTCGGTTTGTATGAAAAGATATAATCATTTCCGATTTGCTCAGCCGCGCTCTCGACATTCGCCCACGGCGTTATCGAAATCCTGCGCAGATTACCAAACTGCCGCAGTTTATCGATTTTATTGTCAAGCGGTTCACAGCAACCGTAATATGACAACCCGCATTTGTCGAACAGCCGTTTCGTGTACCTAAAATCAAATTCGTCGTGCATTTCCGGCGAAACGACCGCGAATATCTGCGCCATAATGCGAATCCAAACGTCTTTTGCGACTATCTTTTCGTTATCCATATCTTTCGCGGGCAGATCATATGTCGGCGCGGGAGTACAGTGGATATAATACGGGTCGGTGTCCAACACGTTCAGCTTCTCAAACTGGTCGATCTGACTTTCATATATCTGCGTGAATTTTTCAACCATCGCGTGAATAAATTCCGACCGCTCATATAAATCCGTAAGGCTGTTATCCACGCCGTGATACATCGGAATCCTGTCCCATGTCGCAAAACTTAAACTGTGTCCGGCTTTTTTATACGGCATAATTCCGCCGAATATTTTACCGATAAACTCCATTCGCTTCTCTGTGTACTCATTATTCAACGAATAAATCGGATTATTTATTTTTTCGAGAGATTCGTAATCCGGCAGCACGTCCTCATACTCGTGCGCCATGATATACGCGCCCGTAGTACTCGGGATTATTTTTTCTTTTACGCTGATTCCGATACCTGTACCGTTTAACCCGACGTGTACTCTGTAATACGGGTGAACGATATAATCGCCGCCGAAATGTTTTAATTGGAATAACGCCAACCGCATTTCACTTTCGACGCCGTGATACTGGTTGTCTTCGCACTTGCATTGCAATTCTTCTTCCTTCGGCGCAAATTCGCCCCACGGCACTTCGAAAACCAATACGGGCGGTCTGACGATTTTCTTACTGTTGTGTTCGCGGTATAAGTTTAAAATTCTTTCACCGCGGTCGGATAACGCTTCTTCGGCGTATCGTTTTGCTAATTCTTTGATATATTCAATAGGTTGCATATTAAATCCTCCAATTAATAAAATTTGTCGATAACTTTGTTTGCCGTTTCCATCCATTGCGTTAAATTGTGATAGTTTCCTTTGCCGGTCGTGCTGATGTCTTTTAATATAAATTCAAGCGGCGTGTTATATTTCAAACACGTTTTTATGACATGTTCGAGTTCCGCGACAACGGGTTCCGGATCGAATGAAACGCCAGCTACGAATGAAGGATTCGGCTTGTACGACAAAATATAATCGCTTCCGAGCTGTTCAGCCGCGTTTTCGACGTTCGCCCAAGGCGTTATTGATACTTTGCGCAGATTTTTGAATCTCTTCTTCATTAAACCGATTTTATTGTCAAGCGGTTCGCAGCAGCCGTAATAAGATAATCCAAACCCTTCGAATAAACGCTGCGTATACCGGAAATCAAATTCGTCGTGCATTTCCGGCGATACGGTCGAGAACATTTGCGCCATTACGCGCACCCAAGCGTCTTTTCTGGTAATAATTTCTTTATCTATGTCTTTATAGGGCAGTTCATACGTCGGCGAAGGGCTTGTCCCGATATAGTACGGGTCGGTATCTAACGCGTTCAGTTTCTCATACTGGTCGATCGTGCTTTCACACACCTGCGTGAATTTTTCAACCATCGCGTGAATAAATTCCGGACGCTCGTATAAATCCATTAAACTATTTTCTACGCCACGATATTGCGCAATTCTATCCCATGTTGCGAAATTTAAAAAGTAGCCGCACTTCTTATACGGCATGATTCCGTTGAATATTTTATCGGCGAACTCAAGCCGGTTCTCGGTAATTTCGTTATTGAGCGTAATTACCGGCATTTGGATTTTTTCGAGTGATTCGTAATCCGGCAGCACGTCTTCGTATTCATGCGCCATAACGTAAGTGCCTGTATTGCTTGAAATCGTTTTTTCTTTTATCGCGATACCGCTTTCGTGGTGCATGATCCCTACGCCGACCCTGTAATACGGGTGTACGATAAAGTCTCCGCCAAAA
>WREN01000284.1 GCA_009779295.1 Oscillospiraceae bacterium
TATTGCGTATAATCTTCTACAATAAATTTGAAGTTTTTATAATCGATAAACCTTTCCTTTGCAATATTCAGCATTTTCTCGGATAAATCAATCAAAGTGATGTTTGCTTTGGGGTATTTTGTCAGCAATACCGCCGAACACAAACCCGTTCCCGCGCCTACATCCAAAACGGCAGGGTTATTTCCTTTAAAATCCATAACCATAAGCGGTAAATTATAATAATCGTCGAAACATGCTATACGCTTTTTTTGATTTTTATCATAATTTTTCGCTACATTATCAAAAGCGTCCTTTATATTTATACTCATAACAGCATCGCTAAAACCGCTTTCTGCACGTGCAGACGATTCTCCGCTTCCTCGAATATTTCCGCCGCGTGAGCCTCGAATGCTTCCGCGGTTATTTCTTCGCCGCGGTGAGCAGGCAGGCAATGCTGCACGATCACGTCGTCTTTAGCAATCGACAACAATTTATTATCGACGCAGTACCCTTGGAAATCAATCATCCGTTGTTGCGCGTCCGCTTCCATGCCCATGCTTGCCCAAACGTCTGTGTAGATTACATCCGCGCCGCACGCCGCTTTGAATATATCGTTCGTCAATAAGAAGTTATCGCCGTACTGTTCCGCGAAATCCAATGCGAATTTGTGCGGTTTATATCCGTCCGGACACGCGACCGACACTTTCAATCCAGCCGTCAACCCGCCTGTGATAAGCGAATTCGCCATGTTGTTGCCGTCTCCGATATAACAAAGTTTGATACCGTCAAGTTTGCCTTTATACTCACGGATAGTCATTAAGTCAGCCAAAACCTGACACGGATGTTCCTCGTCGGTAAGCCCGTTTATAACCGGAATCGAACCATACTTCGCGAGGTCGTCGACTTCCTGATGCGCGAATGTCCGAATCATAATGCCGTCAACGTAGCGCGATAAAACCCGCGCGGTGTCCTCGACGGGTTCACCGCGTCCGATTTGTAAATCACCCGCGTTCAGGCACAGCGCGTGCCCGCCGAGTTGATACATTCCGGTTTCGAACGAAACGCGCGTCCGCGTAGACGACTTTTTGAAAATCATCGCCAACGTTTTGCCCTGCAGTAAATTGTGTTGTATATTATTTTTTTTCTCATGTTTCAATTTATCGGCGAAATTCAAAATTTCGATTATGTTATCTTTCGATAAATCTTGCATACGCAGTAAATGTTTAGTCATAAAATTTTCCTCCATATTCTGAAAATACTTTGCACATCGCGTTGATTTTGTCCCATGAATGGTTCACGGCTTGGGGTGAAGCGTACCACTGCGCGATGAATCCGCCGTCGAAACTGCCGAACTTGTCAATTAAAAGTTTCGCGTAGTTTTGAACGTCTTCGATCGTGCCGTTTATCATCGTCTGCTGGATATCGACCGGACACCAGAAACATATCCGCCCGCCGAACTTTTCTGCGAGCAAATCAACGCCCATGTTCTCTTGCTGATCCATTTGAATCAAATCCAAACCGGATTTGATTAACAATTCCATGAACTCTGTGATATGTCCGCAGCTGTGCATGAAAGTCATGATTCCGTTGTCGTGCGCCTTTTTAAACAAACGCGTGTACATCGGCGCGATGAACTCTTCGAAATGCGCGGGTGAAATCATCGTCCGATCCTGTAATCCCCAGTCGTCGCAGAAGAATATGCCATCAATTCCGCCTATGCGCGCATAGTTTTCCACGACATCCTCGCCGGTTTTTGTAATTAAATCGAGAAGGTTTCGGTATTCGTCGGGGTATTCGTACGGGTCCATCCACGCGTTCAGCGAGCCGCGCAGATATTCCGGACGGTGCGCCAAACTCGCGGGAATCCCGCCGAGCATAAACTTGGGATCGTCGGACTCGTTGTTGTTTTTTACTATATCATATATATGTTTGTAGCGGATTTCCTGTTTATAATCCGGAAAATCGTAAGTTTCAAGCAGGGAATAGTCCTCCAATGGATGGATTTTCGGTTGTCCCATCGTTTTGTCGCCGATTGAAACTTTCTGCCAGACGCAATGCCATTCGTCTTCGCCCGGAACAGACGGAATAAAATCCGGATCCGCTCCGAATGACGCATAGGCTATATCATAGCCCCATTCGCCGGACAAAGTCATCGGGATCCTGTCAGGTTTCGTGAAATTTACGGCGCGTTTAACTCGTTCGCGTGAAGTCATGATATCACTCCTTTAAATATTGAAAGTCCTTTGTCGATTTCGTCGTAAGTGATGGTGAGCGGGGGAAGCATCCTGATGACGTCCGTGCCGGCGGTCAGCAGCAGTAAACCGTTGGCCGCGCCTTTTTTGGTGTAATCTTTCGGCGTACCGTCGATTTGGATGCCGATCATCAAACCTTTGCCGCGGATTTCTTTGACGATAGGAATTTTCATTTCGGCGATTTTTTGCCGGATATATTTGCCTTTTTCGCAGACTTCGTTTAAAAATTCCGGCTGCGAAACGCGGCTCAATACGTTATACGCGCCCGACACGATGACCGGATTAGCTCCGAAAGTTGTGCCGTGATGGAATAACCCAAGAACTTTTTCACATTTCTCGCCGACGACAAACACGCCGATCGGCAGTCCGCCGCCCAATCCTTTCGCCAAAGTCATTATGTCAGGTTTGAATCCAAAATGTTCATATGCGAACATTTTACCTGTCCGAGCGATTCCGGTTTGAATTTCGTCGAAAATCAGCACGAGATCGTTGTCGTCGCAGATTTTCCGCAGTTGGATTGCGTATTCGTCGGTCATGATGTTGACGCCGCCTTCGCCCTGAATGGGTTCGGCGAGAATCGCGCAAACGTCGGGCGTTAAGATTTCGTTCAGTTTGTCTATGTCGTTCAGTGGTGCGTATTTGAATCCCTCCGTGAACGGATAGAAAAACTTGTGCATATCGTCCTGACCCGTCGCGGCGAGAGTGGTGATAGTCCGCCCGTGGAACGAGTTGACGAGCGAAATGATAGTCGAACGATTTTCGCCGTACTTGTCGAAACTGTATTTGCGAGCTGTTTTAATAGCTCCCTCATTAGCTTCCGCGCCGGAATTGCCAAAGAAAACTTTGTTCATTCCGGACAGTTCGACGAGTTTCTGCGCGGTTTTACATGTGTTCGGCGAGTAGTAATAGTTAGAAATGTGCGAAATTTTATGCAAACTTTCGGTAACTGCGTTAATCCATTCTTCATCAGCCGCACCGAGCGCGTTCACGCCGATTCCGCTCATGAAGTCGATGTATTCGGTGCCGTCAATGTCGTACAGCGTCGCGTTTTTGCCGTGCGATAAAACGACGGGATACCGCGCGTAAGTGCCGATTATATATTGCTGGTCTTGTTGCATGATTTCGTCGTGGGTCATTAATATTGCCTCCTATCTCTTAGTTTTAAAGTTTTTTAATATATTTGCTCGTGTTTTCACATGTTTCAAAAGCAAGAAACATTAACAAAATATTCATATAAATCCGGGTAAGGCTGATGCTTATCACA
>WREN01000285.1 GCA_009779295.1 Oscillospiraceae bacterium
CTGACAAAAACCTTATCGAACATCGTTGGGCTAATCTTAAAAACTGGCTTCAATACAACGTAAAATACTTCAATTCCACGTACGATGCCCTTGTCCACTATTTTCAGTCCTAACAGCTATAATATGGCTACAATTGATAAAATGATTGAACTTCATAGTATCGCGTTTGAAAGTGGATTAACTATTGAAACGATCACAAGTAACTTCAATGATACACAAAAACATTATTATATCGTTCAAAAAATGAATCAATATAAAATACAAAGAATTAATTCACAAAAAACGTAATCAGTTAGTAAATTAAGTGCATATTTATGAAAGTGTAAAGGATTTAGTATGATTCAAAATAAAGACAAAATAAGTATAATTGTACCTGTATACAATGTGGAAAAATATTTTGATAAGTGTATAAATAGCATCCTTAATCAAACATATTTAAATGTTGAAGTAATATTAATAAACGATGGCAGTAGTGATGGGAGTGGACAATTATGTGATAAATATAAAGAACAAGATAATAGAATCAAAGTAATGCATCAAGATAATCAGGGTCAAGCTATAGCAAGAAACAATGGACTTGATATTGCTACCGGCAATTATATTGGATTTGTCGACAGCGATGACTGGATAGAAGATGATATGTATGAATTATTATATAAAAATATTATAAATTATACTGCAGATATTTCAATGTGTAAATATACGCCTATTGAAGAAGATCAATTATATACACCCAACCTTTCTTTTGAAAATCGTATTGTAGTATTAGAGGGAAATGATATAATAAAACATAATCTACTAAAATATGATGATGAGAATAGAATAAATGATGGGGTATGTAATAAATTATATAAGCGGTATTTATTTGACGAAATTCGATTTCCGCCGAATAAAATTTATGAAGACATCATGGCGACATACCAATTAATACAGAAAGCGAAAAAATTTGTATTATCATCAGACTATAAATATATATATTCGGCATGAAAACAGTACTACTAAAAAACCTTTATCTCAAAAATCTTTTGATTTAATTGATGGACATATGCAACGTTATGAAAATGTTAAAATAATGTATAGCAAATTGGAACCATTAGGAAGAAGAATGTTATTAAATAATATAATTAGTTTATTATATAGAATTTATAAAGAAAAAGTTTCTAAAACATATCAGGAACAAATAAATAAAGTAATTGGTATAGTAAAAAACCAAGATATTTATAGTTGTGGATTATTAACAGACGAAATTACTTTTCTAAAAATATTAATAACTAATAATAGAGGGTGGTTAATTGCTATGCAAATTTTTGAGCATAAATATGTTATATAAAGTATAATAAAATATATAATATATTATGTAAACTTGCCCAGTCAATTCCTTTAGCTTAACATAACAAGTAGTATACGTTTATTTTATCGCTAAGAATTCGCTGATCGTTTTCTGCATATCCGTCAGGACTTTCTCCTCAATCTTCTGATACTCTGACACGAACGTGTTCCTTCTTGAAGTGTACATATTTTCAATCAAATTACCGATACCGCCCCAGTTGTAGATATATCCCATATCATAGACGCGCGTCGCGAAGATAATGTCAAGCATCTCTCCCGATTCATTGTCTCGCGCGTAACGCGTTTTCAATGCGGTTTCGTAGTACGCGACTTTGAGCGTATCAGTCGAGTAATAAGCCATCGCTTCAAGCGCCGCGCCTACCATGTCGGTATTCCTGCAATTATACGGGACAGACGTCGAAGCCACCAGACTTGTGCTTATGAAATTATTATAATCGTCCTGCGTTTCCTCATAGAGCGGATACGGAAGTATTCCGAACTCAAACTCCGCGTCCCTGACTTTTATATCGCTGTAGGAAACCACCGCGTAAGTAACTATCATCGCGCGGCCCTCAAGAAACATTTTATTCACGGTAGCGTAGGAGGTATCTCCGATACGGTTCGTGTAGATCAGCGGGTTTTCGACATGACGAAATATTTTATCCAGCACATCAGCAGAACGCGGGTTATACATAACTATTTGCAGTTCATCGTTTACGTTTTTGGCTATACGTTCGCCCGCGCCGAAGAACATCGAGTGAGGAGCGTTGGACGCCATCGTCAAGCCCCATTGATCCTCAGCATTGAATTTGCCGTCGCCGTTTACGTCTTCGGTCACGGCTTCGCCCATTTCGAACACTTTATCTATTGTCCATTTGTTGTCGAACACAAGCTGATACGGGTTTTCAAGTTCGTAATCGTTTATCATCTTTTTGTTGAAGAAAATCGCCATCGTACAGTCTTTGTCAAGTATGCTCAAATCTCCCGTAGTCAAAAATAATTTCCCGTTTACCATAAGGTTGTCGTTGGCGCGCTGATCCCACCACGGCTGTTCAAGGTCAAGGTATTTCAACGCGAGCAAGTCCATCATAAACCCCTGCTGCGCAAGTGAGATCGTGTCGTGCATGTAAGTCATAACTACATCATAAGTCGTTTCGTCGGCGGTCAATGCTTTGCCCGCATCGGCGTAAGCCGTAAGCGACCACGTACCCGTGATCTTGATGTTCAGCAAATCCTCGATAACGATATTTCTGGAGTAAACCGAATCGTTTATCAAGCCGCCTGTCTGTTCCTCTGCGTAAATTTCAAAGCTCGTGTAGTAGTCGCGTGATTCCTTTACCAGAAGGAAACATACTTCATCGCCGCCGAAATCCAATGAAGGCAGATTAAGTTTTACAACTTCTGCTGTTTCTTCAGATTCAATTTGATTGGTTGTTTTGTTCGGCGCATTATCTGCACCAGCGCAGGAAATCAACGCAACAATCAACATTAACATACAAATAAAGAATATTCGTTTCATAATGATTACCTCAATCCAGCATCTCGCTTATTATTTCAGGGGCTATGGACTTGAAAGTGCCGCGCGCCGACAAGTCGAACAGGCTCCTTTTTTGCCGCCGCATATTCATGACGGCGCAGATCACCGCATTCGTCCAACCCGATTCAACGCACAACGCGCCCCAGCCCGTATCCGCCGAGCTTCCCCAGTATTCCCACTTTTTAAAATCAAAGCTGCGCATCCAGCAGCCGTCAAGATACGGATGTTCCCGCGACGAAACCTGAATCCGGCAAAAGAAATCGGTCAAACGGTCGCAAGCCGCGTCGATTTCAGCGTCGCCCAGGACGATCGCCGCTTCATGCAGTCCTAAATACGCCCAATTCGTGGTATATAACAAATCCGTAGCGGGGTCACCGTTCCGCTGAATTAACGACGCTTCATTCGTTCCGTACGCTTCATTGGATTGCGGTGGCGGATACGCGCCCTTCTCCAAATCGCCGAAGTAATCCTCTATTGCGCCGTACTCAACCATATGTGAAAGCAAATCACCGCAGACGCACTTGATCCAGCGTTTATATTCGGGGTTGTCGTCAACCTTCGCCAGAAACGCCAACGGAAGCAGGATACGCGCCATTTCGGCGGTCAGGATATTTGTCCAG
>WREN01000286.1 GCA_009779295.1 Oscillospiraceae bacterium
CAACCGGACAGCATCATTGGCTTGCAACAAGTTTTATCCCCGGCGATATTATCGACGATGTAATGGCGCAGACATTATCGATTCACGGAGCGAGCGGCGGATTCCAATACCTTGAAACGAAACCGGAGCAAAATATCGACGAACCGTTCACGCCTCCCCAAATTATTATCCCGCCGCGTCCCGAAGATATTTTAGATCAAAAGAATCTTAAAGTCGGCGACAAAGATTACGCAGGGTATAAGATTCTCGTCAACGATATTGAACAGGGAATCGTTGTTTCTGAAATAACAGGCAATGGTTATAAAGGCAAAATAATGCTCATAGACGATCCGGCAAGAGTTTTTATCGGCAATACGTTTTATCCGGAAAAACAAGGTACGCGCATAAAAGACATGATGGAGGAATACGGAGCGGTTGCGGGGATAAACGCCAGCGGATTCAATGACTTGCGCGGAGGAGGAACAGGCGGCGAGGTAGTCGGATTTTCTATTTCAAACGGCGAATCGTGGGGGTATTATGTCGATTATTACGGGAGCGTCGTCTTAACTAATACGCACAAACTTGTCGTGGGGTACATAGATGAAACAGATTGGAAAAATTACAATATCCGCGACGGAATCCAGTTCAGCCCGGTATTGATCGCCGACGGCGAAAAATACGCCGACGGTTCAAACGGATTTGGTATACAGCCGCGTACTGCGATCGGTCAGCGCGAAGACGGCGTGATCGTGTTCCTCGTTATTGACGGCAGAGACGCGCTTCACAGCTTGGGCTGCACGGTCGGCGAGCTCGCGAATATATTGTTGAAGTATGACGTTATAAACGCCGCGTGCTGCGACGGCGGAGCAAGCAGCGTACTTGCCTATAAAGGGAAAGTCATAACGCAGAACAGCTCGGCAAATCCGGAATATGGGCGCAGGATCCCTAACGCGTTTCTGGTGAAGACGAAATAATAAACGAAAGGGCGGGTTAATACCGCCCTTATCTTTGTTCGTTCACGTAAATATAAACCCTGTTCTGGATATTCTCCGCGCACTTCTCTGCGGTATACTGTCCCGCCCAGAATATTTCTACTTCTTCGCGGATGATGGTCATAATAGTTTCGTCATTCTTATTTCTGATTTCTAAACCGTTCAAAAAGTTGAAAATGTAATCGGTTTCTGCTTTTGTAATTCTTAATTCATTCATTGTTCGGGAATAATAGTCATCTTGTTCAGTACGACCAAATATATAATTATTATTAGGATCTAAATAATAATACATATTCGGCGCTTTATCTAACATGGTTCTCAATGCTGATGTTTTTACGGGAAAACCTAAATCATTCAATGCTTCCGAATTCTGGATTTCGTCGCTCATCAAATACTGTATAAACTCCCACGCGCCGTTTTTAACTTTTGAAGTTGTCGTGATTCCAAGCGAAAACAAGCTGCTTATTAATGAACCGTTACTTGATTTTGTTGGATAACCTTTGAAAACAATATCGTCATCGTATTTATGTTTTAATAAAATATATGACTTGAGATTGTTAAGATTAATCCTGTCTAAATATAACTTATTATTTTTTACAGCTTCCAGTATTCTCAAATGAAGATAACCGTCGCTATTATTTTTTAAAGCAGGATCGGTAGAATAACTTTTCGAGAATTTTAATAAATTTATTAGATCATCGCTGGTAAAATCGCATGTGCCTTTTTCGTAGTCGATGTAATCGCCAATTGATGCTTGTAATATGTTATAAAATACCCATTGACCGTCCCATGATAATAAATATGCGTCGTCAGGTATATCGTTATATAGTTTAAGCATTTCACCAATCGTCCAATACGGGTTTTTGCCTACAAGCGAACTTTTTCCTACTAATGTTTGAACCGTAAAACATAAAGGTAAGGTATACAATTTGTCATCTATTTCACAAGATGATTTTACGCAGCCTATTATATCTTCTCTCGAATCTAAATAATCATACAAATTTACAAGCAAATCCTTATTAACGTAACTTCGGATATTAGTATTATAAAGCCAAAACATAATATCGGGAATGATTCCCGTTCCTATATCTAAGTTGAGCTTCTCAGTAGGTAGGTTGTAATTGTTCGTTGTAGCATATTGCCAATAATCCTTGAAAACTATACGGTAGTTGTCGTTTGTTTGATTGAACCTATATGCCAACTGCATTAACAAGGTAAAATTAATAGGCAAAACAGTATAAGCAATACTGATCAGCATCTTCGGTTTTACTTCATCATCGGGTATCCTGTTCAGCAGCGTGATTTTGGAACTTGAATTTGGCGATAAAAAATCATTAGAAAATGCAAGAATAGTTTCGGGTGAAATGATTGAAATTACTCTTAAACCACTACTGTATATATTCCCTTCGTATATATCAGAATTACCCCAGTCTGCGAGCAATACTGCTTCATCTTCGCCGGCGTTATATCCATACATGCCTTTGTATGTTTTGTAAAAAATATCATACCCCGGTCCGATATAAGCATATGTTGAATTACCCGGCTGCGATTTGATATTTTCCGGTATATTGATGTTATATTTATCTATCTTTTGTTCGTCAATATTGACGGTATAAACATTAATGGTATTAGAGCTATCGTAAAAATAAATAGTCCCGTCGTTTACCCCTAATGCGGGCATGTTAGAATTAAATTTTGCGTTTATCCTCACGGCGCTGGTTTGGTTATTTTTAACGATATACAAACTATCTTTGGTTGCTATAACGACATCGCCATCGTCGTTAACGGCCATATCACCAACATCATATACCCTTAACTCAGGAATATTTTCAATTGCAATGGTATCGATCAACACTCCCTTGGGAGAAAATGTAATAAACACAGTTTGACTGATACTATAATCCCAAGCTAAGATAATAAAGTTTCCGTCAGGCAATATACTTGCCTTTATTATATTGACACCACTGAAAACTCCATTATTAATATCTTCAGAAATTCCGAGCGGAATCATTTCTGCGTTGTTTCCGTGTGTATCAAATGAATATAAAGCATTAATTTCAGTAAATTTATATTCTTCTTGAGATATAGTAATAAAATTATTACACAGAAAATATATTCGGTCGTCTTTGTAAAAATAAGTGGGATAAAGCATGGCTCTGACTATGTAATCCTCGGGCAAGTCAACAAAAGAAGTCCTATAGACGTTAGTCACGGTTTCGTATGCGCCGGTATCACCGGATTGGGCGACGCGCAGAAGGTTTTTTCCGATTGGTGATGTTTTACATGATGTCAGCAGGATTGCAAAAAGTAACAAGATTACTAATTTTTTCATTTAACATCATCCCTTAAATTAAAATTCACTCATTAACATAATTCAACTTATATTTAACGGCATATTTTTCCGCGGCGGAACCTGCCGGCGTTACAATCACTAACGACGTGCAGTTATAGAAAACGCCTTCGCCGATTTTGGTAACGGTCGCGGGAATATAAATGCGTTCAAGGTTTTCACAC
>WREN01000287.1 GCA_009779295.1 Oscillospiraceae bacterium
GACAGCAGTATATTCTTCGACCTGCCCCACGGCGTTTTCGCGCTGTGCCGCGAAATCATTCACGGCAAACCCGTGGACGAATTGGATGAATCGGAGAAATATTTGTTCAGCATCGCGATTGAAAAGAAACTTTTCATCAAAGACGGCGACGAATACCGTTTGAATTACTATTTCGTTGAAAGAGAAGAGTATATTAAGATTGAAGAATTGGCGAAAGAGTTTTACGCTACGGCGGAGAAATATTTCGCGCAGGCGTGGCAAACAATTCTCGCTGCGTATAAGAGCGATGTGCCGATACATCTGCGTTGGCAAATGGGCAATTTCCTTTCTAATAATTTGAATTGCTTCGTTACATGTTCGATTTATGAAGCTTGGAAGAAAGAATTGTTGTCGCTGCCGGATGAAAATAATAAGGCGTGGTTGAGTTTATTCGCAACGGAATAATTTTTACATTATATTCACAGCTTGTACATTTCTATAATATATAATTATGTCACAAAAATATATAAGGAGTGGATAAAATGTTAAAATCAATCAAATTTATTTCAATCTTATTGGCTATCCTGATCGCTTGCAGTTTAGGCGTAGCGGCGAAAGAAATAGTAAACATTAAAAAGGGCTCGGTAATTATCGACGGGCAAATCGACGATATCTGGCAGTACGCCGAACAAATGGATTGCACCGGTTTAAGCGCGGGCGAAATGACCGATGCGACGGCATACGCGAAAATGCTCTGGGACGATGAGAACCTCTATATTTTATTCGTAGCGACCGATAACACGAGATTCGAGAAAACCGAAGGGCAATTACACCGTCAGGACTGTTACGAAGTGTTCTTCGACCTCGACAACAAAAAGACCGAGACGTATTCGGAACCAAACCAGTTCAGATTCCTTTACGACATCATCACCCCGCTCGAAACAGGTATGAGAAATCTGGACAATATAGCTGAAAATCCTTTGCAGTATATCGAAATCGCGGGCGTTGAAACCGCCACGGGCTACGTGATGGAAGCGCGTATCAACTACAAAATCGGCTTGAATAATTTCAAACTTGTCGAAAATATGCTGATAGGTATCGATTTCGGCTATGACGACAATACAACCGGTGAAAATGTCAGAACCGGTCAGCAAACCTGGAACGCCGACGGCGCCGAACCCTCCGGCAACCCGTCACTCATGGGTACGATAAGACTTATAAATGTAGATGGTATGCCGCAGATAGAAGAGCCTGAAGTTGAAGCTCCGGCGGAAACCACTCCTCCGACAACTACCGCTCCAACTGCTCCGCAAACGGGCGACGCATTCATCGTTTTGCTTGCCGTATTGGGAGTCAGCGGACTCGGCGTTACATTCATCGCAAAAAGAAGAAAAGTTTAAACATACAATTCAAAATAAGGGGAACTGAATTATCAGTTCCCTTTTGATTTCTTAAATTCCTCGTATTCTTCTTCCGTACCGAGGTACATGAATTCCTGTTCGTCGATTAAAAAGAATTCATTTTCGATGCCGCTTACTATGTCATATTTTCTTCTCGCAATATAACCCTCTTCAAGCGTCATTTCGTCATAAATCCAATGGTTACCGATATATATCGGCATATACTCGCCGTTTGTCGCGGCGGATTTGTATTCACTCAACTCACAAGATGACGAAAGTGAATCACCCCAAATACAATCAAACTTGACAATACCCACATTCGGCGCGTAATAGTAAATTTTCGTACCGCAGTGCATATATTTGAAATTATCCGCATAATAATTTGCTCCGTCAGGCAATGCTAAATCAAACGTGACTTTAATGTAATTCTCAAATGTACCCGCTTTGGTCGTTACTGTTCCGCCGTCCTCGGCTTTGATTGATAGTTCGCCTTCATCCAATGTTTTTTGTTCGGAATAACCGGCGATCCATTTGTCGCTGTATAAAGTCCCCGCCAGTTTCTTCAAAAACCTAAACGGTTTTATACCGAAGATTTTGTTTTCTGCGTGTCTTGAACCCCACCGAAACGGAGATAGGCTGTAAACGTTTGATTCGCTGTACCTTATTTCGTTGTCCGCAATATTTATTGAACTTCCGCATGTATGCGAAGGTAAAAAACGATAACCTTTCCCTTGATATTCTTTACATTTCTCAAAATACTCAAGCGCGTTCAAAGCGAACAGGCTTGCTTTTACAGAAGAATTTTTCTGCACCGCTAATTTCAGATTTTTTATAGCTTGCTCAAAATCCCACTCATTCGGTTTTTCATTCGGCAGCGCGTAATCGGCAATCGAGATATGCGTATCCGAATCGCAGTTTTCATATGAGTTTCTCAGCACGCATAACGCCGCCATGTAAATATATTTGCTTCCCGTGTCAGGTTCGTCAAAAACGGATACGATCTCAAATTCTAAAATCTGCTGATAATATTCCGGGATATTTACGTTCTTGTACTTCCAGATATTCCCGGCAGCGACGGGCATATAACCGTTTCCGCCGTTTATTTTGTATTCGCAGAGTTCGTAAACCTCTTCCTGAGTTTCATTTTTTACAATACATTTTACAAGCCCGACGTCTTTCGCATACCATGTTTCGCTTAATACATCTTTAAAATAGTCATCTGATGTAGATTTCACATGTACGCAGTTCTCAAACGTTCCCGCCACAATTGTAATGGTTTCGTTTTTGGAAACGAGCGTATCTTCGCCGACCGTTTCACCTTCCCGCATATTCAAATCGAAAAATTTACTGCTTTTTTTCATTCCCGCGGAGAAATAATAAATACAGTCGTATCGGTTTTTTGTGCCGTTCGAATTACTGAATCCCGGTTGTTCTAAAAAATCGAGTCGTTTCCCGCCGTCGTATAACCTGTAGCGTTCGCCCGTGACGCCGGAAGTGCTTATAATGTATTTATCGGGTTCATCTCCCAAAAGATCGGCGAGTTTTATTCCCGCTATCGCGTTCGGGTGATATGAATTGTCGCGGTTCAACTTTTTCGCCGCCGTTTCAAAATCTTTCCTTGCTTCCGCGAAATTTTTCAGCCTGATATTGCACGCCCCGCGCCAGAAAAGCATTTCGCCTACGGCGTTTTCGCTGTCTTCCATTATTTCGACTTTGACGATTCCGTCTTCGCTGTCGATTCCTTTCAGCCATTCCTCGTCGCTGCTCTTATTCGCGTATTTGTCCCAAAACTCGTGTACATATCTTTGCGCGGCATCGGGGTCGCCGCCGTAAAGTTCGATCTCTTTTTCACGTATGGTTTTATATTCTTCCTTATCCGACCAGCCATACGCGGTTATATACGCCTGATGTTTTAGTTTGGATTCCGGCATACCGTCGATAAACTTAATAAGTTTATCCACTTCGGTTTGGATTCCGTCCATTGAAAAATTATGCACATGATAATAATCCTTGAGTAATTTGATCCTTCTTGCGATTTCTTTTTCGAAATTAATATTTTCTTCCATGTTACCTAACTCCTTCTTTAATTTTTGC
>WREN01000288.1 GCA_009779295.1 Oscillospiraceae bacterium
GCCGAAGCGGGCGAATTTACGCAGCGGGCGTTTCTGAACGGCAAACTTGGGCTTATCGGAGTTGAATCCGTCATTGACGTAATCAACGCCGAAAGCCGTGAAAAATTAAAACTCGCGAAGTCAACAAGCACATTGAGTAAAAAAATCGTCGAGCTGTACGACGAATTGAAAATATTGTTAAGCAGTATTTACGTATATATCGACTACCCCGATGAAGATTTGGAAGACGTGCCGAAAAAATCTTTGCTTGAAAGATTATATAGATTGATTGAAGATTTAAACTTGTTAATGCAGACGTATCGAACCGGACGCGCGATCAACGAGGGAATACTGACTGTTATCTGCGGTAAACCTAATACGGGCAAGTCGTCATTGTTGAATCGGCTTGTCGGAGCGGATAAGGCAATCGTTACCGAAATCCCCGGAACTACGAGGGATATAATTGAGGAAACAATATCCGCAGGCAAAATATTACTGCGTTTGTGCGACACCGCGGGAATCCGTAAAACGGACGATACCGTCGAAATAATCGGAGTAAACCGCGCGCTCAAAAGAGTGGATGAAGCAGAACTTGTTTTAATTGTATTTGATATTTCCGAAGAATTGGATTCGGACGATTTTGAATTGATTAAAAAAATTAATGGCAATGTAATCGCTGTTCTCAATAAGAGTGATTTACCGGCGAAAATCGATATTGAATATATAAAAAATACCTTCCCGAATACAGTGACTATATCTGCTGTAAACGGGGAAGGAATCATGGAATTATTGCAAACCATAGAAAAAATGTACGCTGACGGCGAGATAAATTACAATGAAACTGCCATACTTAGGAATTTGCGCCAATATACATCGGTGAAGAGCGCGTTTGACGCGGTATCTGAAGCGGTTATATCGCTTGAAACCGGATATACTCAGGACGTGGTTGGGTTAGACCTTGAGATAGCTATGGCAAAGCTCGGAGAAATTGACGGACGCGCGGTGAGCGAGGACATCGTACACGAGATATTCAGCCGATTTTGCGTGGGGAAGTAGTAAATTTTATGCAAACTAAACGTTTTACAAAAAACGACGGTGGATTTATCTGCAAACATTGCGGATTAAAAGTTGAGCCGCTCGGATATACCAGCCGGAACCATTGCCCGGCGTGTCTGTGGTCGGTGCATTTGGACGAAATGCCCGGCGATAGGAAAAGTTTGTGCATGGGCGAAATGGAGCCGATTGGAGCGGAAACAGATGCAAAAAAAGGATATATTATAATCCATCGCTGTACTAAGTGCGGTTGTATTCGCAGGAATAAAACGGCGCACGAAGCAATCGTGCAGCCGGATGATATTAAAAAAATAATAGAATTGACGGTGAAAAATTAAAAATTATGATGAAAGAAACATTAACAAGCCGCGAACGTGTGCTTCGCGCTATCGAACACAAACCGGTCGATCGCACGCCGATTGATCTCGGAGTCCATTATTCGACGGGAATTTCCGCATACGCGTATCAGGATTTGCGGAGATATTTGGGTCTGCCAGAGAAGAAAATCGAAGTTATCGACACGTTTCAATTCCTTGCCAGAGTTGACGAAGATGTGCTGGAGCGGTTCCATTGCGACTGTATGCTTTTCCATCCCGGTTATCCGAGTACGCGCACATGGAAACCGCGCGGAAATTACGAATTCGAAATCTCAAACGCCATTAATTTTACAATTGAGGATGACGGCGCGTGGGTTTTTTCAGGGAAACGTAATGGTCGCATGAAAAGTCCGGCGGGCGGATATTTTTTCGACGGCGTAGGGTTCGACACATGGGACAGCGAATTGGATTATGTCACCGAAGTTGCGAAACATGTTGAAAAAATTTACAAAGAAACAGATTATTTCACTCTTTTTGTCGGCGGTTCGACCGCGCATTTCTCGGATCATCCCGATTATTTGGTTAAACTGATGCTCGAACCGGAAGAAATAGAAAAGCAATGCGAACGCGGTCACGAATGGAATTTGCAATCTACAGGAGATATTATCAACAAATGCGGGAATTATATCCAAGGGCTTTGCATGGGCGCAGACCTCGGCACGCAAATCGCTCCGTTCGTCAGACCGGCGATTTTCGCCGATTTGATTGCGCCGTGGATCAAAAAGTATATTGATTTCGTCAAAGCCAATTCCGATTACAAAATCTTTTTCCATACGTGCGGCGCGATGGAACCGTTCATACCGATTCTGATCGAGTGCGGCGTTGACATAATTAACCCCGTGCAGGTGAGCTGTAAGAATATGGAGCCGTTCGCGCTGAAGAAGAATTACGGCGACAAGATTTGTTTCTGGGGCGGCGGCTGCGACACGCAGGGCGCGTTAAATTCCGGCACTCCAGAACAAGTAGCGGATAACGTTCGGTACTTAATGTCGGCGTTAGCCCCGAATGGCGGGTTCGTGTTCAATCAGGTGCATAACGTCATGGGCAACGTGCCACCTGAGAACATCGTAGCGATGTTAGACACGGCGTATGAGGAGAGCTGGAAATATGGGATGTAATTCTGCTGTTATATAATTTTAATACGGAGATTACGTAACAAATTTATATTGGGCACAGCAATGAGGTAACTTATGTTAAAAGAATTATTTTATATGTTAAATAAAAAAAATAGCGATAAATTAAATCTGCATAAAAAGCAAGACAATTCAAAATTATTATTTAAAACAGATTTTGAAAAGTTCGACTTTGATTTTAAGAATATGTTGGGTTGGATATATTATCCTAATTATTGTTTTGCGACAATAATTGATAATAAAATAGTATCATGCGCAAGTGCAGGGTATCATGCGGATAAAATTTATGATAGTATCATTGAAATAACCGTGAAAACGCACGAGGATTACAGAGGAAAAGGTTATGCAGTTTCAAATGTCGTTGCTTTATGCGAATATATCTTAAATTTAAATATGCAGGAAAAAAGAGAAATACACTATATGACAGGCATTAATAATATTGCTGCGCAAAAAACGGCAATCTCAGCCGGATTGATTAAAACACGGTTCAGCTATATTTTGCTGAGAAAATTAAAATCAAAATTAAGTTAGATTATATTATAAACATTATATGTGTACGTTAGCACTGTGTTTATCATCTATTTAAAATATCTCGTATAATGCGTATAATACGCGATGACCGTCCGCACCTCGCGGTTGCGTTGAATATCCGGCGCGGTGAGGATCACGCCTTCAAGACTGAGCAGTTCCGACGCTTGCAATTCGTCGGTTTTCACCCGGAACACGACGTCGGCGGAAGCGTAAACTAAAAACTCATCGCCTTTGATAATCAGCGCGCCGTCCTTGCCTATAACGCTGTCGATTCCGTCCGGCATACGTTCGGTTACGTATTTGATATGCCGACCGTCAAGACGCTTCACAATATTCTTATTAACTGATTTTTTAAACATACCGGCTCCATTAAAATAATATTTTCTATATTATATCA
>WREN01000289.1 GCA_009779295.1 Oscillospiraceae bacterium
CCGTATATATGATACCCCGCTGACGATTACGCCGTCGCAGTTCATAAGGGCGGATTGAACTCCTCCGGTTATATGGTAATGCGGGCAATATTCCTCGCCCTTCGTCATGCATAAATGGCAAGAGCTGCAAAAAGGCAAATTCAAATCGGCTACGCTTATTTCGGTGCATTCTACATCCGGTTTATTCAACAAGCGGCTAATAATTTTTTGCGTTACAGCATAAGTGTTGCCCTTTCGCATACTGCCGTGGATTACCAGTATTTTCATAACACATTCCCCTCACGTTGAAATGACATCAGATAACCGTTGATAATATAAATAGTATCAAACATTTGGTATTATTTCATGAATATATTCATGAAGCGCGTTCTTTGCGTTTGCTTCATACTGTCTGACAAAACGCACAAAATGATGATATACTTAACACGCTTTTTATAATGTTGTTATTTTATTGCGAAGGAAAAACTTTATGTACCGATCTGAATTTTGTGAAGTGAGTTATCTTGATGATTTAAACGTAGTTTTAGTCAAGTGGAAAAAGTTTTGCCGTCATGATGACTATAGGAACCCGCTTCTTTATGCGATCAATATAATGAAAAACCATAGTAGCTGTCATTATGTCGCCGACACAAGGGATGGTTTTGAAAACGAGGATGAAGATACACAATGGGTATTTGACGTGTTTATACAACAAACGGCGTTGACAACGTGTAAAGCAATCTTCTTTATTATCGACAATGATAATCAATTAAAGGAGGAACTTGAAGGGCAAGCTTCTGAATTGAAAAAGCATTTTTCTGTTCATTATTGCTTTAACCTTAACGAGGTTAAGTCGATACTGGATTCTGTATATCGTTCAAAATGAGCATGAACTTGAGTATCGTGATAAAACGGCCTCATTTATTCGTTGGCGGGTGAGGCTGCAGGTTTGCAAATTTTACATGGTTCGTAACCGGCGTCAATCGCATTGTCGAAATTGTAGAAATACTTCCTGTTGTTTTCCTTTGGTAAAGATCCGCATGTCGGGTCGTGGAGTTTTTTTGTATTAATGTTTCCGATATACCGCCTGGAACCGGTTAAACTATCGGTTGAACTATCGGATGAATTATCGGTTGAATTATCGGATGAATTATTTTTTTGTGTCGAAGATTGTTGTGTGTATGCCGCTTCGGACGGTTGTTTTTCAGTTTCAAAAACGATTGTTTTACCGTCGCTTACCGCAATGACAGTACCATGTAAATCGGTCCTGTATACGGTTATGTTTTCATTATACAATTTATCAATTACGCTCTGCGACGGATGCCCGTACGAATTGTTCAACCCCACGCTGACGACGGCATATACCGGTGAAGCCGCAGTCAGGAATGCGCCGCTTGTCGACGAATCGCTTCCATGATGCGCGATTTTTACAACGTCTACGTCAATGTCAACGCCGCTGTCAATCATTTCATATTCCAGAATATCCTCGGCGTCGCCGGTAAACAGGAATGAAACGCCGTCATATACAAGCTTAAGAACAGTGCTGTAATTATTTATAGCCACATAGCTGTCTTTGGCAGGCGCCAAAACTTTTAAGTATAATTGGTTATCAATATCGTTGATGATATACTCGTCGGCTTTGGGCTCAATTATAAGTAACCCTTTAGTATCTGCGGCTTGTAATACGTCCTTATATGTCTTTGTGTTGTTTTCCACATCAGGCATATACAATGCGCCGATATCATAATTCATAATAATGTCATCCAAGGAACCAATGTGATCTTCGTCGGGATGGGTGCCGAACAGGTAATCTATTTCAACGATGGAATGATTTTTGAGATAGTTGTCAATAAGTTTTGAGTCGAGGTTGTTACCCGTATCAATCAGCATGTTTTCGCCTGTCGGAAGTTCCACGAAAATACAGTCGGCTTGACCGACGTCTATATAGTGAATAATTAATTCACGTATTATTTTTGGGTTTGATACTTTAGGATGCAATGACGACGAGACATTGGCAGGCGTTGAAGTTGTCGTAATTGCAGTCGAGACCTGTGTTCCGTCAAGCGTCCCGGTAAGTGTTTTATCAACTGTGTCTCTATTTGTAAGGTTTATATAACCAATGGAAGGCGATGTGCTAACAGCCTCGGATGATGAAGTGGTGTTGGCCGTATAGGTTGTGACCGGTTGTTGTAACGCTGCTACATATGACGAATCGCATGCATAAAGCGAAAAGGCCAGGACTAATATTAGTATGATAATGAGTTTGTTTTTCATGAATATACCCTGCATGAATGCTTTAGTTTTAGCAGATAACTAATGGGCGATTGTTTTCCATGTTTACAATGGTTTGCGGATAATATTTCCGGTAATAAACCGCAGGCATATACCCTATGCTTAATTATTTCCCTGCAATGAATAAAATAAGCATAATATACGTTAAGGTTTTATGAAGATTTATTTATATCGGAAATTTTGGAAATGAAAAAGGAATTGGTAATCTATTACCGCACATCACAGATGCTGGTATACCCTAATACTCTATTTGATCGGACAATGGGATTTGTGTTTACAATGTAATTCGTTTCCGATACAATGTAGTTAGAGGTGATGTCGTTATGGCTAATGCAAACATTAATGTCAGAACAGATGCGGCGTTAAAAGCGCAGGCGCAAAAAATTTATGAATCTATCGGCCTGGATTTATCCACTGCGGTTAATTTATTTCTTAAACAAACTGTAAAAACAAACAATTTACCGTTTGCAATAGGAGTGCCGTATGCGTATCCGTCAGAAAAGATAAAAACGAAGCGCGTATCCCGTTATGGCGTATGGAAAGGCAAATATTCGTTACCAAAGGGATTTGACGACCCCCTTGATGACTTTATGGAGTATATGCAATGAGATACTTACTTGACACCCATGCTGCATTTTGGTATTTCGAAGGAAATTACGAACTGTCGGAAAAAGTAAAAACTGCAATAGAGGACAGCGACAACGAAATATTTGTAAGCATTATTTCCGCTTGGGAGATTGCCGTTAAACGCAGTTTGAACCGTGAAGATACAATTTTGTGCAGTACTACTGAGTTCCTGGATGAAGTTTCGGCAAGCGGATTTGAATTACTTGCGCTTGAACCGCGACATGTCCGCTTGGTTGAGACACTGCCGTATCACCACCGTGATCCGTTTGACAGACTGCTCATCTGTACGGCGATATCTGAAAAAATGATATTTCTATCGGCTGATGAGAATGCGTCAAAATATGACGTCAAACGGCTTTGGTAAAACTGAAACCGCTCATATGTGATTAATATAAAGGAAAGATTGTTTATGCCGTTACCTATGGTTCATTTAAGTATTGCGAAAATATTGGTTGATACAGGGTTTGAAATAAAGAATTTACCATTATTTTATCTTGGTTCAATTTCACCCGACGCTATACATATGCGCAAAAATGTAGATAGGATCGCTAAAAAAATTACTCATTTAGG
>WREN01000290.1 GCA_009779295.1 Oscillospiraceae bacterium
AATATTGGTTTCCTGCGGAAGCGGAACAGTTGAGAATAATAACACACAGCAGGAAACAGAAACGACCGAAACCACAGAGCTTAATTACTACAAAAATATTCCGACGGATTTGAATTACGACGGTTATACTTTTACGTTTTTTACTTACGACGCGGCAAGTTGGGATACTTTTGTCGATAAGGATGAAATGACCGGCGACGTTCTAAACGACGCCGCTTATATGCGCAATTCCGAGGTTGCCGGACTGCTTAATATTGAGTTTGCCACAGTTAAACGTCCTGAAGCCAATTTGGTGAACGCTGTAATTACCAACAATACCGCCGGTGACAATACTTACGATTTGATACTCTTCTGGGCGGTGACGAACGTTTCCAATTTGATTGTACAAAATCAGGTGTACGACTGGAAAACTATACCGTATGTAAATTTGGATGAGCCTTGGTACAACCATACCGCGAGCGATACATTGACCGTAAACGGCAAGCAATATTTCGGCGTAAGCGATATTTCCTACACCATCCAACAACAAGTGAGGTTTCTTTTCAACAAGGAACTATTCGACGATTTGAATCTCGAATACCCGTATCAGCTCGTTTACGACGGTAAGTGGACTTTAGATAAGGTGTTCAACTACATCAAAGACGTTTATTCAGATGTGAACGGCGACGGCAAACGCGATAAAGACGACCGCTATGGAATGGATTTGAACGCTTACTTCCTCGCGTATACGTTCGCGCATTGGGGCGAATATCCCATCGGGCTTGACGCGAACGGTTTTACGCTGAATATTTTCAACAACAGGATTTCCGATATGATGGACAAATTGGTCGAACTTTCAAAAAGCAACGATGTAGCTTTTGGATTTACACCGCAATATTCTGTGTTCAATGCCGGGAACGCGTTGTTTGAAGGCTATGCGAGCGACCCGGCAATTCTCCGCGATATTGAGTTTGAGTTTGGTTATATCCCGTATCCCAAATGGAACGAAGCTCAACCCGATTATATAACATGGACGCTCGGCGGTTTGATGGGTGTGCCGATTATTAAAACGTCGGACGAAATGGTCCGCACAGGAATTATTATAGAAGCACTTTCGGCCGCTTCGAACAAATATATCGTCGATGCTTTCGTAGAAAAATTTATTGAGGGTAAAGTTTTGCGCGACGAGGATTCCGTCAATATGTACCGCCTTATGCGCCGCACCGCGACTTACGAACGCGCGCGAATTTTTGATACTACCAATCTGCTCAGCGGGTTGGCTTATTACACCGATTGCATAACCAAAAGCGGCACGGTAAATTTAGCATCCCAATACGCTGCAAACGGCTCGAAAATTGAAGAGGCGTTAAAAAATATGTACGAATCAATATTGGAGAATCAGTAACTAAATGAGAAAATATATAATTGTAATAATCATTCTGATATTAACATCATGCGGAAAAAATAATTTTAACAACGAAGTACGTATCGCGTATTTCCCGAATATCACGCACATTCAAGCGCTTGTGGGAATTTCGCAGGGCACGTTTGAAGAAGCTTTCGGCGATGAAATAAAAGTAACGTTCAGGAATTTCAACGCCGGACCCGCAGAGATTGAAGCTTTCTTCGCGGGTGAAATCGACATAGGTTACATCGGACCGATACCCGCTATCAACGGATTTTCGAAATCGGACGGAGATATTATCATCATCGCCGGAGCGTCGAACGCCGGAGCGGTTTTAGTTGCCGGAGCGGGTACGAATATCAAATCCGTCTCCGAACTCGCGAGCAAAAAAGTAGCGATACCTCAATTCGGCAATACCCAGCATCTTGCATTGCTCAAAATATTGACAGACAACAATCTAAAGCCGTCCGCTTCAGGCGGAACGGTCGACGTCATCCAAGCTGAGAATCCGGACATCAAAACGCTTATGGATAAAGGTGACATCCAAGCGGCGTTCGTTCCCGAACCGTGGGGAACGCGGCTCATAAACGAAATCGGCGCGGAGATTATTTTAGACTATGATCAAATCCTGCTTGACGGCGAATATCCGTCAACGGCAGTCGTGATCGTCAGCGCGGATTTCATGAAAAAACACCCGGAATTAGTAGAGAAATTCCTGCAGGCGCACGTTGAATTGACCCGTTACATAACAGAAAATCAATACGAAGCCGTAATAATCGCGAACGAGCAAATCGAAAAGATCACCGGAAGCAAATTAAAAGAATCGGATTTGCACGACGCTTTTAAGAAATTAATCATTACTTACGACCCGTCGGTGAAGTCGATTCAAAGTTTTATTGACATTTATTTAAGCGAAGGTCTTTTGGATAAAGTCAACAACCGAGATAATATCTGCGACTTTACGATACTGAATAAAGTTTTAAAAGGCATGAATTTATGGGAATTGAATTAATAAACGTTTTCAAAGCATTCAACTTCAACATCATATTGGACGACATAAACCTTGAAATCAACGACGGAGAATTTATTTGCCTGCTCGGTCCGTCGGGTTGCGGTAAATCCACGATGCTGAATCTTATTGCCGGGCTTGACAGTCCTACGTCCGGCACGATCAAAATCGACGGTGAAACCATATCAAAGCCCGGTCCCGACCGAACGATGATGTTTCAGGAGTCGGCTTTGTTTCCATGGCTGAACGTCTGGGACAACGTTATGTTCGGCATGAAACTCCCCGCAAATAAAATCGACAAAGCCGAACAGGAATTACGCGCAAATAAATACCTTGAGATGGTGAATCTGTTAAACTATACGAAATACAACATCCACCAGATTTCAGGCGGAATGAAGCAACGGGTTGCGCTTGCGCGGGCACTGACATTGGACAGTAAGGCGTTACTCATGGATGAACCGTTCGCGAATCTTGACAAGCAAACGAAGAATACGCTCCGTGACGAACTCGAAAAAATCTGGGAGAAAACAAAGCGCACGTTCATTTACGTGACGCACAGCGTCGAGGAAGCAATGTTCTTCGCGGACAGGATCGTCATGATGAGCGCGCTTCCGGGCAGAATCAAACGGATCATTCCTCTGGATTTACCGCGTCCGCGTCAAATCGACGATTTTGAATTTGTGCATATACGCGCGGAAATATTGAAAGAATTGCGGAATGAGGTGGATCGGGTTGAAGAAATCAAATATAAAAGATAACGTAATCATCATCTTTATTTATGTTACGATTCTGCTCGTTTGGCAATTCCTTTATTATCTGCTCGCGGAAAATTTGAAAGTAGTGAAGCCGTACATATTCCCAAGCCCGCTCGGCGTCGTAACGACGCTGACGCGATTGATACGGACGGGGTTACTGTTTGAATCGATTTGGGAAAGCATAAAAAAAATCCTGATAGGATATTCGTTTTCGATTATAATCGGAGCGTTCGCGGGGTTGATGCTGACCGTGCGGATAATCGAAAAAGCCATCAAACCGATCTTTTTGGGATTGCAGACGCTGCCGAGTATATGC
>WREN01000291.1 GCA_009779295.1 Oscillospiraceae bacterium
ACAACGCCATCGAATCCTGCCTGCGTATCGGCGACGAGAGCAAACGGTTTATCCGCGTGTATATGGATATGAAACGCCGCGATTTATATATATCGGTGACAAACTCGTCCGGCGGCGCAGCGCAGAAGCAAAACGGGCGGTATATCAGCGGCAAGGGCGAAAGCCACGGATTCGGGCTTATGAGGGTTGACAAAATCGTGGATAAATACGGCGGGTACATCAAGCGAAACGACGAGCACGGAGCGTTCACATCGGAAATTATGCTGCCTCTTTAAGGGGCAGTTTTACATTTCAAGTCGAAAAACCTGCATTTCGCGCAAAAGACAAGACAAAATATAAAATCCGTGATATAATTTTCGTCGAGGTGATGAAATAATGAAAAAGGAAAAAACTATAAAAGCCAAAAAAGAAAAACCGACGCATTCTCTTTTCAGCAATATAATCTATATAATCGGGCTGCAATGGAAACACAGTAAAATGTTCTTTATATCTTTAACCGCGCTTATACCATTATCGCTCGGCATACAATTCTGCAATATTTATTTGCCGAAACTCGTAGTTTCCGCAATAATAGACAGGGTAGAAATAAACCGTATAATAATATCGGTAAGCATTTTGGGACTTATTATTGCCGCGATTAATATTGGCAATAGAATTATTGCTGTATATACATATGCGGTTACGTCAAAATTTAATTTTTCGGTACGGTTTTTAGCGCAGAAAAAAGCGTTATACACAGATTATGAAAATACCGAATCGTCAAAATACAGGCTGATGATGTCCCGCGCAACAGGCATGTTATGGATGAGCGGCGAAGATTCGGGGTTGACGCTGATGCCGCGAAATCTTTCGCGGCTCATGACAAACATACTCGGATATTTTCTGTTCGGCGCGATAATCTCTTTCGCCAATCCATTGATTGCGGTTCTCCTGACGGTTACCGCTCTGATAAACTATTTTATTATCAAAGCGATACAAAACTATCAGCACCGGCACCGTAACGATACGTCTTTAATTGATCGAAAAATGTGGTACCTCGCCGAGAACAGCGGAACATTCGAGAGTGCGAAAGACGTCCGTTTGTACGGCATGAATAAATGGTTTATTAATATGTATAAATCCCTGACGAAAGAACGGTTGAAATGGGAAAGAAAATTCGCGGGGAAATATTATATCTCGAATATCGTTGACGCTCTGCTGATACTGCTCCGCGATGGTTTTGCCTACGTTGTTTTAATTTACATGGCTATAAACGGCAGTATAAGAGTTGACGAATTTATACTATATTTCGGAGCGGTTGGAAGTTTTGCGGGGTTAGTCGGAGGTATTTTCAACGGATTTATAGAAACAAACAAATCTTCGCTCACTTTATGTGATTTACGTGATTTTCTTAATTATCCTGAAAAGACCAACAGAAATAAAGGCTTGGCATTACAGGATTTTAACGAACCATGCGAAATAGAACTCCAAAATATATCATACAGATATGAAGGAAATGAAGAAAATACTTTATCGGATGTATCCCTTAAAATAAGACCGGGAGAAAAAATTGCGGTAGTCGGGCTTAACGGAGCCGGTAAAACGACGCTGATAAAAAATATATGCGGTTTATATAACCCCACAAACGGCAATATAAAAATAAACGGACATGATATAAAAGAATATAATATTTACGATTATTATTCGATATTTTCCGTAGTGTTTCAAGATTTTCATTTCCTGCCCGTTTCGATAGCCAATACGGTTTCAAGCAAGACAAGCGAAAATACAAACAGGGAAAAAGTCATCGAATGTATAAAATCAGCGGGTTTGGATAATAAAATCAACAGTCTTGAGCTTGGCATTGACAGTATGCTTGACAAGCAGTTGAACGAAAACGGGGTAGATTTATCCGGCGGCGAAAAACAAAAATTATTGCTTGCGCGGGCGATATACAAAAACGCGCCGATATTGATTCTCGACGAGCCAACATCCGCGCTTGACCCGATAGCGGAAAGCGAACTATATGAAAAATATAACGAGCTTACGAAAAACAAAACATCTGTTTACATATCCCACAGGCTTGCGTCAACACGTTTCTGCGACAGGATTATATATTTAGAGGACGGCAGGATTGCCGAAATCGGAACGCACGACGAATTGATGAAGCAAAACGGCAAATATGCGTATTTGTTTAATATTCAAAGCCATTATTATCGGCAAAACATTGAGGAGGGAGCATAAACGTGAAAAATATAAAAAATATAAAATATCATATTTCCATGATAAAACGGGGTTTGGCAACGCTGATGAAAATGGACAAATGGTTCGTTCTGTTACATATAATAACAGAAGCGATAACACCGTTCACGCCGTATGTAAATATATATATGGCAGCAAGGATAATCAATGAGCTTGCAGGGAATAAAAACATAAACACGTTGATTTTATATGTGCTTATAACTATCGGGTTAAACATGATTTTATCGCTTATCGCGAGCGGGCTTCACCATATCAAAAATTATCACGAAAGTATATTTTATCAGGGCAGAAGCATGATTATGTCCGAAAAAAACATGGCGATGGATTATGAAAATATGGAAAGCAGAGAAGTAAATATACTGTTTGAGCGAATAAAAATAGAAACGCAGACAGGATATAATGTATTTTATTTATTCTATAACGTCGGATTTTTAATCAATGCAATCATATACATAATCTTAGCGGCGGCGCTGACATTTGGTTTATTCGCAAACCCAAACGTATCAATTTTATCGAAATTAATTATATTTATGATGCTTGCGGTTGTCGTTATCGCCAACTATTTTTCCACAAAAAAAGTGAATAAAATAATTGCGGATATGATGGGTAATTACGCGCCTATGAACGGTTTATTTAATTTTTACGATAATTATTGTCACGATTATAATGCAGGTAAAGATACCCGCCTGTATTCAATGGAAGAATTTGTCGCCAATGAGCAAAATAAACTTTATACATTATCTAATAATATCAGCATTTCGTCAACAAAAAAAAGATTACCATACAGCCTTTTTAACTGTATATCAACAGACGCGCTGAAAATAGCAATATATATATTTGTAATTCTTGCCTGCGTCGCCGGAAGCGTGGCAATAGGCGATATAACAAAATACGTAAGCTGTATGATCATGGTTATAGGTTCGTTCACCGGTATTATAGCCTCAGCGCAAAAGCTCGTGGAAAATAATAAATATCTCGAAAGATATTTTCAGTTTTTCGATATACCCAATAAAATGCACCGCGGCACGCTAACTACAGAAAAACGCGCCGACAACGAATACGAAATAGAATTTCACGATGTATCGTTCAAATATCCCGGCTCCGAAAACTATGCGCTCAAAAATTTCAACCTCAAATTTAACATCGGTCAGCGAATGGCAGTCGTCGGCATGAACGGGAGCGGCAAAACCACGATGATAAAACTGCTCTGCCGT
>WREN01000292.1 GCA_009779295.1 Oscillospiraceae bacterium
CCGAATTATGAATCTACCAGACATATCAGGAATAAAAACGATTGAATTATTAAAAGCCGCGCAGAATATCAGCGAGCGTTACAGGTCGGGCAAATTCTATATCGCGAACGAAACCGAAGCGTTAGCGTATGCGCTCACGCGGATGCCCGCTACTTACGGCGCGGTACATAACGCGCTTGAGTACGCTTTGGAGTTTTACGACGGCACGGTTAAAACGTTACTGGATGTCGGCGCAGGAACCGGAGCCGCGACGATGGCGGCTGATTCGTTGTTGGAATTAGACGAAATAACTTGCATCGAACGTGAAGAATTGATGTTCAATCTCGGCAAAAAATTATTCGAAAACGCGAATTGGGTCAAGCAGGATTTAAATACCGCAACGCTTCCCAAAGCGGATTTGGTAATCGCTTCGTATGTTTTAGTTGAAAACAACGCGAACTTGGTAGATAAACTATGGAACGCGGCGAACGAAATCCTGTTAATCGTCGAGCCCGGCACGCCGAATTGCTGCGCACAGTTGAAAGAACTCAGAAGGAATCTAATACAAAAAGGCGCTGATATATTAGCGCCTTGTCCGCATGTTGAGGATTGTGAAAACGATTGGTGTCATTTTACTTGTCGCATTGCGAGGAGTAAAATCCATAAGCTGTTGAAAGGCGGCGACGCGCCGTATGAGGATGAAAAATTCTCCTACCTCGCGCTGTCAAAGAATAACAACCGCCGCACAAACGCGCGTATATTACGTCATCCGATAATCGATACCGGATATGTGAAATTAAACGTCTGCACGAAGAACGGAATCGAAGATATAACCGTTACCAAAAAGAACGGAGAACTATATAAGCAAGCACGGAAAGCAAAATGCGGCGACAGTTTTAATTTTTCGGTTTAACGTAATTTAACTCTAAAACTTTTTCCACGCCCGGACTGATAATGTTAACCGCAGTTTTGCCGCAATTGATAACTAAAGGCGTGTCGTCCGTATTTGTCAAAGAGATAACGGAATCCCTTGTCGCTTTGCTCCATTTGATCTTTTCATATTTACCGCCGTAAATATAATATCCGTCGCCTGAACCTGTCGTATAGACACCTATCCTACCTTTATCGTCGTTTAAATCGCCGTGAGTACAAACTAACAATATAATGTTATTAAATTCGAGTTGGGTATCATTGGAAGCGTCCATATGCGCCATCCCGTTAAATTGGTATCTCAAATATGTTTTCGTCCTGCTGTTATAAATATATTGCGGGAACTGCGAATTATTATACGGAATTATCACATGCCGAGCCAAATTATTACCGGAAATAATGCGTTCTGAATTATAATCAACGAAATTTAACGGGCTGACAAAATTTTCTTTGACTTCCGTTCGATACTTTTTAAAATCAATCCCTTTGACGATACCCGCTCCTGTAGTCATCAAAGTGTGTTCCGCCGACATAGTTTTCCGGCGTTCCGCGTCTCTGTAAAAAACGTTTACCGGCAAAGCCATGTTGACGCCGTCAAGAGTGTTTATCCTGCGCGATTGGATATTATCGTAAGCGAGCGGACTTCCGCCGGCATGGATATAAATCGCGTCGTGATTCTGGGCAAAATCAAGATAATAGTCGCGTGAAGAACGAACAGACCCGATAACGCCGAGATCTTCATAATTCATGTAAAGCATCATAAGGCGGGTCGCGCCGCCTTCCACCAAACATTCATACATAATATCCGCGCTGCTGATACCTTCCTGGGGCAAACTTGGCTTTATATTATTAATCATAATAGCGACAGGCCGTTTGTTTGACATTTCAACAGTACCTTTAAGACCCGTTAATGGATTGACGAATTTATCGATAATTTTAACTTCTTCTTCTGTCGTGGTTTCGGATTCCGGTTCAGATGTTTCTTCTTCCTCCGATGTGTCGGTAACAGTTATATCGTCAATATTATGTATCGGTTCTTCTGTTGTTTCGGCGGTAGGTGTTTCTTCCGGTTCAGATTCTGTTATATCTATTGTGACAACGGGTTCATTGGGTGTGTCTGTATCTTCTTCCGGTATATCATTACTTTCACAGCTTATTAAAATTAACAATATTATTAACAATATATAAGAAAACTTTCTAAAATTCAAAACTTTTCGCACTCCTTGAGATATTCAATGGAGTTATTATAATACAAATAAATAAAAATGTCAAGAAATAATATTTCAACTGACAAAAGAAAAATATTCAAGTAAGAAGTTATTGATTATTTTATCTGTTTAGTTTAATATATATTCAAGGAGTGATAAAAGATGAATATATATTTACACGAAAATATCAAACGTCTGAGCAAAGCGAAAGACATCACGCAGGAAACGCTTGCGGACTTTCTCGGCATATCGTTTCAGGCGGTGAGCAAATGGGAACGCGGTGAATCTTTACCCGACGTGGTAATGCTGCCCGTGATTGCGAATTACTTCGGCGTGACGATTGATGAGCTGATGGGAACCGATAAAATCAGAACGGAAGAAAACGAAAAGAAAAAAGAAGAAGAGTTTTTGTTATTTCAAAAAAATATGATTGAGAACGTCTGGCATTTTATGTGGATGATTGACTATTATTATCAAAACTATTCCGATTTTCTCAGCTCTGCCGATAGACTTGCGGTATTGAAAATAAACGCTGATCTTACAGATGTAATATACGCTGGCGACGATAATATAAAATTAGCAAAAGGGGTTATCTATGAAGATATGGCGAGGTTATATTTTTCTATTGGCGACAAAGAAAACGGATATTTATATTTGGAAATAGTAGTTGATAATTGGATAAATTGGTTTACTCTTTTTGAATCGCAGGACGCACAGTTGTACAAATCACCGCTTTTCAACCGTTTGAAATGGAATAAACCGCAACGCAATGCAGGTACAAACATTTATCTCAACAATTTGAAAACGGCAACAGAATACGATTGCGTTAGAGAAGAAGAACGTTTCAAACAATGTATCCTCCGTCTGGAAGATATTATCAAATTGTAAAAGAGACCGGTTATCCGGTCTCTTTATTATTTAATTTTTCAAGCCATATCATCCCAATATCGAGAGCGTCGTACAATCCGTTCTTATCAAACTGCTTTTCCATTCTTTCATGAGAAGGTTTATTAATATCCGTACTTAAAATCTGCCCCAAAATTTTATCAGGAATTTTAACTTTTTGAGGTTCTTTTCCGATAGTTATTTCTTTTTCCGTAAGTATCATCAAAAATAAAATATATTTGTCGTTCATATCGCCGTAGCAAATCATATTATTTTCTCTCAACAACGGCTTCCCCTTGAACATCAAATAAGTGTTTTCATCTGCCATAACCATAATTTCATCACTCCCCGTCTAATTATATTACCACAACTTGTAAAAAATATCTATGCTAATTATGTTAATTTATTAGAAATTTCTTCTAAAGATTTATTATTAAATTCCGGTTTTTGAA
>WREN01000293.1 GCA_009779295.1 Oscillospiraceae bacterium
ATCGCCACCAGGGACGTAGCCAAAATCGGCTGATTACTGGATATAGAGTGAACAGCAAAATGGTTCATTCTATATGCAATTTTAAACCCAGGGTCGCGCGGATTTTCAAATGTATTAAATTTAGCGCGACCCATATTTGACCTCAATTCAATTTGCATGGACCACTTAAAGGAAGAAGAACGCTCATGGAATATGAGGCGGATAAAATCAAAGAATACCAAACCGGAAATAATTTTTCGCAAGCTGATTCATCGCGTTGGATACCGATATCGTTTACATGATAAAAAACTGCCTGGAAAACCAGATTTAGTTCTTAAAAAATTTAAAACAGCGATATTTATTCACGGATGCTTTTGGCATCAGCATGAAAAGTGTTTGAAAGCGGCAACACCTAAAAGCAATATTGATTATTGGGGTAAAAAACTTGTAAAGAATCTTGAGCGGGATGCTGATAATATTCGTAGACTGAAATATGGCGGCTGGCATGTTTTTATCGTTTGGGAATGTGAACTTAAAAATCCGGAACGAATATTTAAACGATTTGAGTCATTTATTGATGCAGCGAAAGACGGGCGCAGCGTGTAGGTTGATATAATTAACCGTCGGCAGAAAAATCCATAAGAAAGTTTTCGTCATCGAATTTATAAAATGTTATGTCTGTTCGTCCATAACGCAATAAATCTTCTTTTGTAATTTTTGCACCATTTTGCAATCCAAGCCGATTTCTGAAATATTCCCCCAAAAGACTATTATTATGCGGAGTCTCAACAGCATGTCCATTATTAAGATCTTTTTGCGCTCTGGTACAGATAAATGATTTTGAATCATCGGTAACAACCGTAAAATGCTGTGGCCTTTTCGGAAAAAAATCTTTTTTATATACTTCCGGGGGAAGCTGTAAATATGCTTGATTGGGTTCGCGCCCCGGCCGCTGTCCCCAATTTAAACCGCCAATCCGAGGAACATCTCCTGTCTTGCGGCACAGCAAAGACACACGTATGTCTTCCAGCCCCTCGGTTTTTGGAAAAATTTGTGCAACTGTATCTTCATGAGGATGTTTGAGATAATAATTCTTGTCATTGTAAATTTTTACTAGTTCTTCAGCATCAGCATGATTGCAATAAATTGAATCTTTTTCTATATGATTGTAATATTCGGATACATGATCATCTTGAATTTCTGATAAAATTTCCCGTTGATTTTTCGAAAAGGCGTTTTGTGTGTAATTTGGAGAACCGATAAATGCTTTATAGAATGTACCGGTTTTGTACCAAATATATAGTTTTGCATGTACTGACGGTTTGCTGTACACATAACTGCAAGAAAAACACTTAGAGTATGCCGAACTGATGATATTTTGAAACCCGCGATGATTGCTGAATGATAATCCATCGGATGGACACATGCCGACCAACAGTGAAATCGAAATGTTAATACCTTTCTGGTTTAATTCCTCCAAATGATGAAATGCCATTGCAGCACTAGCATAGCCGGAAATGATTTTAAGGTGATTCGCTCCTTCTCGGCCGGGCTGTATAAGCGCATCGTTGTATAGATTTGAAAAAATCATACAGTCACATGCTCCTCTTCCATTTTTTCAAACATATACATTTGCCCAAAATGATTTTCATGGTTATAACGATCAATGTGTCTTGTTTGAATCATAGGAGCGAAAGATGCTAAGTCCGATTCGTAGTTAATGTCGGCAAAACAATTAAGCAGTGCTTCAAGGACAATACGCATTCCGTTAACAGGAACCGCCATGCCTATTTGACGGCGAACACTTTCTTTGGATCCTGAAAAGATGAAAATGTCTGGAAAAGTCTGCAATCGCGCTCGTTCACGATTAGTTAAAGCACGATCTTCCTTCCAATGATATACATGCGTTCCTCCGCCCCCGCTTCCTGTAATGGTATATGCAGGTTTGTTCGGATCAAGGCGGCGATAAATTTGACTGATTTTCACGTTGCCAATTTTAAGTTGCAGGTGTTCCGGTATGTTGGCAGTAAAAGCATTTTCTCCCGGTTTAATGTATTTTAACCGTTCAACAACACCGGCAGACTGTTTAGTAAACTCATGATTGGGCGTACCCTGCGGTATCGGCGGCATTTCAATCGCTTCACGGCATGTTTTATATTTATACAGCTTTGCGGATGGAACTCTAAAAACAATATCCAAGTCCTCTCTTATTCCAACAATAATGATACGATGCCGCGCCTGGGGAACACCGTATTCTTCAAATTTATACAGATGCGGATATATGGAATATCCGGAGCGGAACATCTCGTTCAATATTAATAAAAAAGTCTTTCCGTCGTTGGCATTTCTCAAACCGCCAACGTTTTCTGCAATAAACCATTGAGGTCTAAAAACTTTTAAACCCTTTACTCCATATGAATACAGCGGGCCGAATACGCCGTTAATACCCTTTTGTTCGCCAACAACGCTAAAATCATTGCAGGGAAACCCAAAAGCCAAGGCATCAATACCAGATATTTTTTCGAGACGTTTGTAATCAAGTTTTCGAATGTCCTGACAGATTACGGTGTTCGGGTTTTTAGCAATATTATGAGAAAATGTATTACAAGTATCATGGTCGTAATCACTGGCCCATGCATGAGCAATAGTATATCGTCCATCTCGGCTTTTCGCGGTAACAGCTGCATATCCGATCCCGCCAGGCCCGCAAAACAACTCTCCCAGCTTAAATTCTCCCATTGCACTAAAATCTCCGAACCGAACAATACTCTACCACGAAATCTGTGTAAGATGAATCGGTAAAAATCGTATTTCTTTTAAGTACAGGCTATGCGCGGAACGGAACTCAACCTCGTGGGCATAGAAAGCCCCGGGCTGACATCCGCACCGGCTATTGCTGAAATTGCGGTGGATATGGTTAAAAATCATCTGACTCTTACGCCCGACCCGGCGTTTAATCCTGTGCGTCCCGGCATGGTCGATTTCTTTGAAGAACTTTCCGCTGAAGAAAAGGCCGATCTTATCGCGCAGGATCCGAACTACGGCGAAATCATCTGCCGCTGCGAAAAAATCACCAAGCGCGAAGTCCTGGACGCCATTCAAAATCCGCTGGGCGCGCGCACGCTGGTCAGTATCAAATATCGCGGACGCGCGTCGATGGGACGGTGCCAGGGCGGTTTCTGCGTGCCCCGCATCGTAAGGCTGCTGCGCGATGAATTCGGATGGAACCCGGAAGATTTCCTGAAACGTGGCAAGACTTCCCCGATGTTTGTGGGAAATGTGCGGCCGAAAGGGGGTGCGGCATAATGAGTGAGAAAAAAGGAATACCAACCATCCAGAGAGACGTCGTTGTCATCGGCGGCGGCCCCGCGGGACTTGCCGCGGCGATAGCCGTAAAGGAAGCGGGCTGTGACGACGTGCTGCTGATTGAGCGCGACCGCGTCCTTGGCGGCATTCTGAACCAGTGCATCCAT
>WREN01000294.1 GCA_009779295.1 Oscillospiraceae bacterium
ATCGACGGCTTGTTTATCGTCGGTGATTATTGAATAAGAATACGTTACTTGACCGAGCGAGAATACAACCATACCCTTCAAATATTTATCAAAGCTAATAAAGCCAGATGAGTTATAGTCAGATAAAGGCGACGCATAATCAATTGCCGCTTCGATACCGTTCACAGGACTGACATATATTTCCGTGTTCTCCGAACCTACCATCCAACCCATGTTCTGCGGTCCGGCGTCGCAAATATCTAACCCTAATGTGCACCATATATTGGAAAATTCGTTTTCTCTCAAACTTAAAGAAACACTTGCCGCATCAAGTTCCGTATAATAAAATAACATTCCATTAATTTGCGATACATCCTCAAATCCAAATAAAATTACGGAGATTCCAAAAAACTCACAAATTTCTTCTATTGAATTAAACGACAATAGATATAACTCACACGGAAATGTATTTGTGGAATTTTTTAAAATTTCGTATGTCCATCGAGGTTCGTTGTTCTGTATAAACTCGCGTAGATTTTCGCTGAAGGGTAATACTTCCGTTTCCATTTGTATATGACCCGATCTCGGCATAATGATCTTGCCGCTTCTTTCGCTCCACCGCTCCAAAGCCGGCAGACCGAACGCCAGTACATTCGTTGTCAGCAACGCAAGTATTATCCAAACCAGCACAACCCTGCTTATTCTGTACCTGCGCTGAGGTTTTCTTTCCTCCAATATTTTTTCCTCCAAGCCGTCGGGCGCTTTCAATCTGCCGAACGCCTGCTTGATTCTGTCGTGATTATTCATTTTGCCAGTCCTCCTTCAATTTTTCTTTTAAGATTGCCCGCGCGCGCTGTAACTGCGTCTGCACCGCCGTTTCCGACCTGCGCAGGATTTCCGCGATCTCCTTCACGCTGTAATCCTCGAAGTAATAAAGCATCACCACCGAGCGGTACCTCTCGGCGAGCGCCATCACTTCGTGATACACTTCGGGATGTTCATGTTCCGGCTCGCATAAATCCTCATGCTCGGAAATGGAATCCGTCTTCCTAAACCACGCCGAACGCAAAAGATTCTTCGCGGCGTTGACGGTAACTCTGATGAGCCACGCTTTCAAGTGCTCGTCATCGTTGAACTCCTTATCGGTTTTCAAATAACGGAGGAAAACTTCCTGCGTAATATCTTCGGCGTCGGAGTAATTTTTGCAGTATGTAAACGCGATGCGGTACACCATATCCTGATACCGCGCGATTATTTCGTGCATGAAAATTCCTCCCTTTTACTTACAACACACACGGGTAAGGCAAAATATCACAGGGAAATAGAAATATTTTTATCACCCCTTAAACTGCACCGGACTTACATCCGGCGTAATCACCTCAAAACTATAATCGCTAAAATAATCCAACAACTCCCCCAGAATCTCCGCCGTCTGCGGGATTCTGTCGTGGACGAGCATCACGACGCTACGCTGTTCGCCAACCGTCGTAACGGCGCTGTCGAACAATTTCGCCGCGACGGGATTCGTCACCGCGTCCTGTAGCGAGGCGTTCCAGTCGAAGAACACATAACCCGCTTTATTAACTGCGTCAACAATCTCTTGATACGTCACCTTGTTGAAGCCGTTCACACTGCCACCCGGGAAGCGGATTATTTTCGAACGCACGCCCGTAATGTTGCACACAGCTTCGTCAACCTTCCTCAAATCCGCCATGAACGCGTCGGCGGAAGTGTAAATCTCGCGGAAATCGTGGGTGTAGCTGTGCAGGGCGATGGCGTGCCCTTCATCTACTACGCGGCGCACCAGATCAGGATAAACCTCCGCGAACGCGCCGACGACGAAGAACGTGGCTTTGATTCCGTGTTCTTTCAATATGTCGAGTACGAGCGGTGTAACTTTCGGCGACGGTCCGTCATCGAATGTCAGGTACATGATTTTATCCGAGTTGCTTTCAATAACCTTCGGCAACTCCTGCACCACATAGTCGTGCATCCTTACAGAATCGAACCGCTGCGAAACCAATTGTAAACCATTTTTCCACGCGAAAATATTGACCGCGTAACCGATACATCCGGCATGAGGTCCGGCCCAAGCGTACTGCTTAACCTCAACAGTATTATCAACTATTTCGAAATATTCCACGCCGTCCACGCCGAAATTTTGCTCATTATTCATATCATACGGGAAATAAATTTTCCCGTCTTTTATTACGTAAGGAGTTTCATACACATAAGTGTAGAACGGTTCGGGAGCCGAAACGTAACCCGTTTCATCGCATGAAACCGTGAACGTGTAGTCGTCGTTGAAGTACATCCCGAACTCTAATCCGCGCGTATGATACAACTCGTCGAAACCGTCGCCGTCATCGTTGACGCGCAATATGTAAAACGGGAAATACGCGAATGACGCCATAGTATCGAGCGTTAATACGATCTCGTCGTTGCCGTCGCCGTCGAGGTCGGCGAATCCGATTTGTCCGGGACGGAAATGGTCGTAAGCGTTGCTTAGAAAAGATTTCATGAGCGTGACGCCGTTTTCGAACGTAACGTTGAGAATCGGGAACGCGTCCATAATCTCCGCGCCGTCTTCATATTCATCGATGGTGCTTCCGTCGGCGAGGATGAAGCCGAGCGTGAATTTTGCCTCCTCGACTAACCATTTTTCCTCTTCAATTTCAATTGGAAGCGGTTCAGGTTCAGTTTCCGGCTCGGTTGTAGTTTCTGGAATGGCGGTTGTTTCTTCCGGTTCAATAGTTATGGTTTCGGAATCGTCAAGTTCGGGCACTTTTTGAACCTGCCCGCATCCAACCAATATAACTACTAACAATATTATGAGAATTTTTCTCATAATTCTATCCTCCACATCGCGAACATCTTCAGTTCGTCGGTTGTGAACGTGACCTTACCATCCGTGTAAGTGAACTGTACCGGCGTTTGTTCCGGCAGTTTCATCACCGCTTTGACGGGAGTTGCGCTTTTTGCGCATATCTCGAACGCGCGGATCGGAATCAACTCCTCCGTGCATTTCAAATCCACCGCGCTTATCAGGAACCCGTCGTCCGTTTTAAACGACACGATTTCGACGTTCTTCGTCGTGTCCGCTGAAACGGTGTAATCACTGACAAACAAATTCATAAAGTTCATGAGAATCCGCTTGAATTGCAATCTATCGTCAACCTCAATCGGCGCGGCAGACCAAATAACGTTACCTTTGCCGTACTTTTTGATGACGAGCGCGGGATAATCCGTTTTGATTCCGGGCGGGTCGGAGTGAATCGACGCGAATTTTTTATCGCTGCGAGATGTGTATGGAAGAGTGATGTAAGCCGCGGCGTTATCTTGGTTGATAAATTCAACTATCGGCAGAGAATATTCTAACGGCAACGGGAAATCCGAATTGAATTCACCGAACAGCGGTTCAAATTCTTTCGCCGGAGCGATATAAGTGCGGTTTTCCTTCGTCAGATTGCC
>WREN01000295.1 GCA_009779295.1 Oscillospiraceae bacterium
ACGGCAAAGCGTGACGGTTTCAACCGTATGGTCGCCGACGCCTTAGCGAACAAGATTGACCTAATCGTAACCAAATCGGTGAGCCGCTTCGCCCGAAACACGGTAGACAGTCTTTCCACCATCCGAAAGTTGAAGGAACACGGCACAGAGGTTTATTTCGAGAAAGAAAACATTTGGACGTTCGACGGCAAAGGCGAACTGCTCATCACCATCATGTCCTCGCTGGCACAAGAGGAAAGCCGCTCCATTTCGGAAAACGTAAAATGGGGTCACCGCAAGCGGTTCTCGGACGGTAAGGTTTGCGTTCCGTACAGCCGTTTTCTTGGCTACGACAAAGGCGAAAACGGAGTGCTTAAGCTAAACGAAAAAGAAGCCGTGATTATACAGCTCATCTACAGGATGTTTCTTGAAGGCGCCACTCCTCACATCATCGCAAAGCATCTGACTGATGAAGGCATTCCGTCTCCTGCAAGGAAAGTAGTATGGAGCCAAGTAACGGTCAGGGCAATCCTTACCAACGAAAAATACAAGGGCGACGCTTTATTACAAAAAAGCTACATAGAGGATTTCCTTACGAAAAAACAAGTCATAAATAACGGCGAGATACAACAGTATTACGTCGAAAACGCCCACGAAGCCATCATCGAACCAGTCGTGTTCGAAATGGTTCAACAGGAAATGCGGAAACGAAAAAACGGAACGAACCGCCACAGCGGGGTCGGGATGTTCGCAAGCCGCATTAAATGCGGCGAATGCGGCTCATGGTACGGCTCGAAAGTCTGGCATTCCAACAACAAGTACCGCCGAACGATTTACCAATGCAACCATAAGTTTAAAAACGAAAAAAAATGCGGAACGCCTCACCTTGAAGAAGAAACCATCAAGCGGTTGTTTGTTTTTACGGTTAACAAGCTACTCGCCGACAAGGATGAAATCATCGCAAATTTTTTATTAATGCGTGACGACCTTTTCGGCACAGCTGTTCTTGAAACAGTACAGAACACGTTACAAGACGAAATGGCGGTGGTTACTGAATTGATGCAGAAATGCATCGAGGAAAACGCCCGAATCGCTCTTAATCAAACCGATTACGAAAAACGGTACAACGGACTGGTTTTGCGGTTCGATACCGCCAAGACTCGGTTCGAAGAGGTTTCCGCTTCGGTATCGAGTAAAAAAGCACAGGGTGAATTGGTAGGAGTCTTCATCGCCGAACTTGCCCGACGAGACGGTTTGGTTTCCGATTTTGATGAACGGCTCTGGTTTAGCCTTGTGGATTTCGCCACGGTTTACAGCGAAACCGATGTGCGGTTCACGTTTAAGAACGGGATGGAAATAACGGCTTAGTCCGTAGAAAAAAATAACTCCCGTAAAAGAGTGGTTTAAAATACTATTATTAGATTTATTTATTTTGGCGGTTTCGTAATGTGTATTAATAAAAGTTGTAATAATTTTTATTACATTTAATGTAGCATTATTAATAAACGTACATTATAGTGCTTGAATTCTTGAATTGTTTATTATCGATAACATTCTTTCAAATCCATCAGTATCAACAGAATCTTCACATTGAATCATGTTCATGTCGGAGATGTTTTGTAAAAAAACAGGTAAATCCCTCATTATTCTTTCATAACGTAATAAATCGGAGATAATCCCGCTTCTATTCAAAGGTTCCACCTTATCAGAATCGGCATATAATTTTTTATATGCGTCTTGCCAATAAATTATGTACGAATTTCTACCAATAGGATCAAAGATTCCCGTTTTCTTTTTTACGACCGGAAGTATTCTTGATTTATAATTTTCGTCCTTGGTCAATTCGGCAATTTCATACATGCAGTTTGCAGATTTTAAGTAGTCAGGGCTAATAACTAAGACAACGTAATCGTTGAAACGAATTTGTTTCATAAATTCCTTTATGCTACCTCGATACTCAATATCTCTCTTATCTCTAATTAAAGTTATTCCGGCATCGGCAAACATAGCATCAATATTATCGGCCAAATCTTCGTCATTCCATGCGTAGGAAAGAAAAATCCTCATCTTCAATCCTTGTTCGGACATCATCTGTTCCTCCCTCTCAGTAACCATAATTTCATGTCGAACGAATTCTGCTTGTACAGATTGGCTTACGATGAAAAATTCTACTATTATAAATAATTGATTTTTAAATTCCGAAATCGTTATCGGTCTATATTCATCCGCACGTACCCAAAAAACATGACATGGTGTTTTTAAGGCTTTTAAATAATAAACGACATCGTTGCTCAAAATTATTTTACCAGTATTTAATAATCCGTGAATGTTAAAATGTTTTAACCCTTTTAAACTCATCAAATTCATGATCCGGAAATTTCTACAATCTTGAAGAATGAGTGTTTCACACTCGCACTCCCATTCAAAACGATTGCAATTAAAAGTACACTCTGTGAAATCAAGTGTGCTTATTTTTGCGTTGAATAACCTAAACTCACGGAAATCGAAATCAACCATGCGAAATTTAATTCGGCTTTCTCTATCTGCTTCAACAGCTAAAAAATTAAGAACTTTTGCGGATGTCGGAAAGATCGTGCCCATAAAAAGGAGCAAACTACCGTGAAGATGGATATCGCTGAATAACGGATTCACATCGCTAAATTCTGTTTCTTGAAAATTAACATTGCATCGGTTCAACGTGACGATTCTAAAATTAAAATTGTCAAACAGACATTCTTGGAAGTTAATTTTTGCGTCAATAAATGACGACTGCTCAAAAGAAACATAACCATAAAAAGAACCGAACAACGTGACATTATTTGTAAAAACGCATTTACTAAAAATTATATCTCCATCAAAATTTTGAAAATTAAGGTCAATTTCATTTATAAAAACACAGTTTTCAAACTTGACACGGGTCACTTTACGTAACAAATCGTCTTCCGGTAAAATAATATTTTGAATCAAGTTGTTAGCGGTGAAATTGATTCCATCGTTTACAACGAATTTATCAATTAAAGAATAGTTTTCAAATTCAATACTTCCGTCGTCAAATTCTTTTGTCACAACGCAAGTTAATATTAATTCTTCGGAAGATGAACTTAAAGGTATGCTCGTAGCTATTTTAATTATCCTTTTCATTTGATGAACACCTCAAGCATTATTTGTTTACCGAATGATAATAATTTACCATGAGTTTATACAAATACAAAGAAAATCAAAATCATTGAAAAGAAGCTGCTTGTTTATCCCTTTGGAAATTTGCACACCCATTGACGGATTTTGCACCCTCTTTAAATGTCGAACAAGATAATCGCCAAATTGTATCAATCTCGGAATCATCATTTCTATAAAGCTACCATCTTTGATACAATACCGTAAAGCGGTTTTTGCTCTCCTGTGGCTTGATGAGGTGGTGAAAACCGCTTGATATAAAGGCTTTCTGCGGTTACGGATTAACCGAGAAATC
>WREN01000296.1 GCA_009779295.1 Oscillospiraceae bacterium
GAACACGGGTATTCCCGTCAAGTCCAACAATCCCTCGAGCCGCGAGAACTGGTCGTTTATCAAGCTCTTAAGCGGCGCGACATACAACGCGCCGAACGAATTGGGCGGGTCTTCGTACATCATTGAAATGACAGGGAAGAACGCCGCTTCCGTTTTGCCGGACGCGGTTGACGACGTGATGAGCAGGTTGTTCGGCGTTTCGAACAGCACGCGCGCCGCTTCGAGCTGTACGCCACGCAATTGCTCCCAGCCGTTTTTGTATATATACTCCTGAATGAACGGGGCGAATCTGTTGAAAACTTCAACTCCTGTGTTTGACATATATGTTACTCCTTGTTGGATTATTTGAGAAATTTCTACCAATGATGCGGAAAGACAGAATCCCCCCTGTCGCTTCGCGACATCCCCCCTTTAGCAAGGGGGGCAAGGGATGGACTTATGTAGAAAATGGTTATTTTGTACACGAACATTTATCTTTTCATAAAAATGACATCCCAAAAAATTCCATACTTATCTACTAATCCAAAAGAATAAACACCACCCGACCCATCCTCATCCCACCAAGGTGAACCGGGCGGAGATAATATTTTTCGCGCACCCTTGCTTAGAGTTACATAGGCACGATTAACTTCGTCACGTGTTTCTACGCCGACATTAAATGCCATGTGAGGCACTTTGTCGCCCGTGTCCCCGTGCATATCTTCTGAATCTTCTCCTATGGCGAGAATATCATTTTCGCCGGACATTAAAGAAACATGCTCATAAGTACCATCGGGTTTTTGCGAGGTCATTCCAAAGGTAAGACCAAACGCTTCCTGATAAAAAACTGCGGCTTTATCAAACCCTTTAATATAAATCTGGGGAGTTGCCTTCATTTGCTATTCCTCCGTTAATATAAATTATCTACACATAATCCTTTAACACAATGCGGATTTTCTCCCCTTCCTCGCCCCCCTTGCTAAAGGGGGGATGTCCGCGCCAACTTGTTGGCGTTGGACAGGGGGGATTCTTACCGCAAAAATTTCAACTTCGCTAAAACCACATACGCGGCGGCGATTTTGAGCGCGTCGCCAATCAAAAAGGGAACTACGCACATCATCAGCGCGGAAATAATTCCGTTACCCGTCACGATGATGAACCAAATCGTGCCGCATATATATAATAACACATTTCCGGTCACCAATACAAGTATATTTTGTAATTTTTTTGCGTATATGTAGAAAAATCCGCAAATCAACGCCATGAGGAGATACCCGAAGATATACCCGCCCGTCGGACCGAACAGCACGCCGAGCCCGCCTTTGAATCCCGCGAACACAGGCAATCCGACCGCGCCGAGAGCGATATAGATAAGAACACTCACCGCGCCGCCGAATTTAAGTTTCGTCGAACACATCACACCCGTAACCAACACGGCGAACGTGCCGAGATTAATCGGCACGGGCGCGAGAGGGATTGAAATCTGCGAGCAAATCGCCGTCACAGCGGCGAACAACGCGAATTTTACCAATTCTTTTGTCATACTCTGAGATTTATACCGAGTTCTTTATCCAACGCCGTCAATATTTTGTTTGCGACTTTGTCAACTTCCTCGTCGGTAAGCGTGCGGTCGTCAGCGCGCATTGTAACATTGAATGCAACGCTCTTCTTACCGTCCGGTACTTGATTGCCTCTGTAAACATCGAACAACGTAACATTTTCCACGAGTTTCCCGCCGGTTTTGCACATTATTTCCTCAATCTTCCCGACTTCGAGCGATTCATCGCAAACGAACGCGAAATCGCGCGTCACAACCGGATATTTTGGTAAAGGCTTGTAATTCTTTTCGAAATTGCTTATTTCGAGTAACTTTTCAAATTTGAGCACAGCGGCGTAAGTCGGACTGTCGTATATCTCGCCGAGTATGCCTAACACCGTACCGTCATGCGCAACGACTTGCGCACACCTGCCCGGATGGAACGTCGGATTGTCGGTAACGGCAACATATTTGTGATTCTTAATCCCCGCGTCTTGGATGATCGTTTCGCAGATACCTTTTAAATCGTAGAAATCCACGCCGTCGCCGTACATTCCGATCACTGTTTCCGAATGTTCGTCCGGCAGCGCGTTCGCGTCATCGGACGCGATATAAACGGCGGCGGTTTCGTATAACGCGGCGCGTTCGTTGCGTTGATTGCGGTTATGCTCAAGCACGTTCAGCATCGACGGCAGCAGGGAAGTGCGCATGACGCTTGTGTCCTCGCCGAGCGGATTTTTAATAACGACCGGATTTCCATCTACCCATTTCGGGCTTACAAACGAGAACGTGCAGATTTCGTTCAACCCAAGACTGCACAGAATATTCGCGACGCGGTTCTTATACTTCACGCGCGGCGTGTATTCACCGGGTTTTACACGCGCTTTGAAAAGAGTCGATTCAACCGCATTATAACCGTATATGCGGATAATTTCTTCCGCGAGGTCGTTCATCAGTTTCACGTCGCCGCGGTAAGAGGGTACGATGACGTTATCGCTGTCAATCACGAAGTCAAGGCTGCGTAAGACTTTCCGCATATACTGCGCGTCAAGATTCACGCCGAGGAAAGCGTTGATTTTATTTACATTGAGCGGTAAAATGACTTGCGCTTTTTTGCCCGGGTAAACATCGGTAATACCGCTTACGATGTCGCCCGCGCCGAGCAGTTCCACTAATTCGCATGCGCGTTCAACCGCCGGAAGCGTGTTTTCAGGATCAAGACCTTTCTCGAATCTGCCGGAGCTTTCCGTCCGCATACCGAGCGCGCGAGAAGTGACGCGCACCGAACTGCCCAAGAAATTCGCGGACTCGAACACGACAGTCGCGGTATTATCTTTAATATCGCTGTTCGCGCCGCCCATCACGCCCGCCAGCGCGACGGCTTTTTTCTCATCGGCAATAACCAACATTCCGGCGATAAGTGTGTGATCAATGTTATCGAGCGAGGTGAAAGTTTCATCAGCGACAGCCTCGCGGATTATAATTTTTTTGCCGTCGATGTACGAATAATCGAACGCATGCATGGGCTGACCGTATTCGAGCATAACGTAATTCGTGATGTCGACAATATTGTTTATCGGGCGAACTCCCGCGGCGCGTAAGCGCATACGCATCCACAACGGCGACGGCTCGATTTTGATGTTCTTAACAACCCGAGCTGTATACCGGAAGCATTTCTCAGGCGCGATAATCTCAACCGCGAGATAATCGGCGATATTACCGCCTGATTCTTTTACTATAGGTTTGCGATAATTGACCGTCTTTTCGAAACTCGCGCCTGTTTCGCGCGCTAAACCGATGACTGACAGACAATCCGGACGATTCGGTGTGATTTCAAACTCAACGACGGTGTCGCGCAGTTTTAGAACGTCGCGTATATCGTCTCCCAGTTCGCAATCTTCCTGCAATATCAAAATCCCATCCTCCGGC
>WREN01000297.1 GCA_009779295.1 Oscillospiraceae bacterium
ATTGAACAGGACAGAGATGAAAACAATGAGCAATATCAGAATATTTTAACAATATTCAGAGGATATTTGCCGACTGATACCGTCACTCAGAACGAAGACGACCCGGAGTTTAATCCGGGCTTAAAGCGAGTGGTGTTACCGCAGTTATTTTTCATGGATAACGGTGCGATAAAATCTGATTTATTTATGTTCCGGCATGAGTATTTAGAACACGACGAATCAGAAAAAGTAAAACAGTTATTGCACGCTATGCACGATACCGGTAACTGCGAGCCTTGCGACTAAATATATATGAACGAAGGAGTTAGCGTAATGCAAAGAGTATTTTATGATTTTCCAACGGCTTTTGAAATGCTGAAACATTATAAACCGTTTTTGGTGTGCGACGGAGCTTTTGACTTTTGGAACATCGAACTTCCTTGCGAATATGTACGTTTTAGTGATTTTACGCCTAATCCGCTGATTGAGGACGCGCGAAAAGGAGCGAAAATTTTACGTAAAACCAAATGTGATTTTATCGTGGCAATCGGCGGCGGGAGCAGTATTGATACGGCGAAAAGCATAAAATACTACAATCATGTTGATTTGCCTATTATGGCAGTCCCTACGACTTCCGGCACGGGAAGCGAAGCGACACATTTCGCGGTTGTTTACAAAGACGGAATGAAAGAATCTGTCGCCGACGAAAAACTTCTGCCTGATTTTGTTGTGCTTCAATCAGATGTACTGAAAACGCTGCCGGTTTATCAAAAGAAATGTACTATGTTAGACGCGCTTTGTCAGGCTATCGAATCATGGTGGTCTAAAAGAGCGACAACTGAAAGTATAGAATATTCAGAAAAAGCAATAAAATTAATAATAAATAATATGAAAAGCTACCTAAACAACGAAGATGACGGAAATAAAAATATGCTCATAGCTTCGAATTATGCTGGTAAAGCTATTAATATAACAACGACAACTGCGCCTCACGCCATGAGTTATAAATTGACCTCGCTATATAATTTACCGCACGGACACGCGGTAGCTATATGTCTTCCGAAAGTATGGAAATATATGAAAAATTATGACGATATTGCGAAAGCTCTCGGTAAACAGAACAGCGAGGAAGCCGTTTTATTTTTTGAACAGTTGCTTCGCGATTTAAAAATCTTGCCGCCTGAAAACGTAAGTACCGATGATATTGATATTTTGGTAAACTCAGTTAATGCAAAAAGGCTGAAAAATAATCCTGTGCGGCTTGATACGAGGATAATTAAAAATTTATATAAAAAAATTTTGGAGGTATAAACTAAAGATGAAAAATGAGATTAGAATAATTATTTTTGACTGGGCGGGTACTACGATTGATTACGGCTGTTTTGCGCCTGTCAAAGGATTTATCGACGGATATAAAAGCATAGGTATTGATATAACTAATGAAATGGCTCGCAAGCCTATGGGACTTCTTAAACTCGACCATACAAGGGAGATTGCAAAAATGTTAGATACACCTATTTCTGAAGAAAAAATATTGGAAGTATATTCGGTTTTTGAAAAAATATTGTTTGATAATATAGAAAATCATTGCGATATAAAAGATTACGTCGTAGAAACGGTAAAAGTTCTTAAAGAGCGCGGTATGAAAATAGGTTCTACTACGGGCTATACTTCGGCTATGATGGAGAAAGTTTTACCCAAAGCTGCCGAGCAGGGGTACTCACCCGATTTCTGCATTGCTCCCGACCAAACCGCCAAAGGACGACCTTACCCGTATATGATATGGGTAAACATGATGAAATTCGGAATCGCCAATCCGCGCGAAGTAATAAAAGTCGGAGATACTGGCGTTGATATAGAGGAAGGCAAAAACGCAAACTGCTGGACGGTTGGCGTTATCATGGGTTCGTCAGAATTAGGACTTACCCGCGACGAAGTTGCGGATTTATCGGAAGATGAACTTACAGAACGTAAAGAAGCTGTACGTGCGGTATATTATAAAGCCGGCGCGGATTATATTATCGACGATATGAATGAACTGCTATGCGTAGTTGACGATATAAATAAAAAGTTGAATCAAAACGCGGAACGATTGCTTTTGACTCCCGGACCTCTGACTACGCGCCATTCCGTCAAACACGCCATGCTTACTGATCATTGCACATGGGACGACGAATATAAAGCTATTACGACTTCCGTGATAAATGATATTACGAATATTTCTGCAAATGATGATTACGCTACAGTGCTTTTACAGGGCAGCGGCTCTTACGCCGTCGAAACTATGATAAACTGTTTGTGCAAGAAAAAAGATAAGATACTCTTTCTTGTCAACGGCGAATACGGCAAGCGTATGTTGACTATCGCGAAAAATTCACGAAGAAACTATGATTATTTGAACTTTGATATGACGCAGCCTATAAATATCAAAACCGTTGAAAAAATGCTGAAATCGGAAAAAGACATTGATATTGTCGCGTTCGCGCACTGCGAAACTACTACCGGCGTTTTGAATCCTCTTGAAGAGCTTGTAAAACTTTCCAAGTCTTACAGAAAAAAAGTGTTTGTTGACGCGATGTCCACTTTTGCCGCTTACGATATAGATATGCCCGGTCTTGATATTGACGCGCTGGCGGCAAGCTCTAACAAGTGCTTGGAGGGGCTGCCGGGATTGTCATTTGTGATAGCGAAGAAAAAACTGCTGAAAAAAAGCGAGGGACGTTCTCATTCTCACAGCCTTGACTTATTTGACCAGTATCAGGGTTTATACGCAGGCGGCGGAAAATTCAGGTTTACTTCTCCTACTAATATTCTGCTCGCGTTAAGGCAGGCTCTTGACGAATATAAGAAAGAAGGCGGCTTACAGGTTCGCAGAGCGCGGTACATCGAGAATCATAAAATAATTGTCGAGGGACTTGAAAGCCTTGGTATTAGCTCGATTGTCGCGCTTGAACATCAATCGTATATCATCACGACGTTTGAACTCGGAGATTTGGATTTTTCAGAATTGTATGCGGCGCTTAAATCGAAAGGATTTATAATCTACCCCGGCAAAATGACAAATATACCCACATTCAGGTTAGGCAACATCGGGAATGTATATCCTGATGATATGTCAGAGCTTATAAAGATATTCAGCAATTATGTTCATGAGTAAGAATAATCTTGTATTATATATTTAACAAAATTCTCCTAAAATATCTTTTTTGATTTCCAAACGCATCGTCTTGTTGCCAATGATTGTGCATACCCGCAAATCACCGTAAAATCCTATTAAAAGCCCCGCGTCAACGTGTGATAGATTATAATATTCTTCGAGTATATAACGCATATCCGAAACTGCCAGCGCACTCGCTTCCTCAATAGTAACCGCCGTTGCCGTCGTTGAGATAATATCGTCGGATATTACAAGTGGCCTGCTTATTTTCATGTCTTTTCTGACGCTGACCGTAACATCAACGTC
>WREN01000298.1 GCA_009779295.1 Oscillospiraceae bacterium
AATTCCTTCTTCTTTTATTATATTAGAGTATTCTTCCGGCAATTTATCGGAGTTTTTTATAAAATATTTATACAGGCTCTCAAGTAATGCTTCCGCTTTGGATTCCTCGCCTTTCGCGATTGGATTGGTGTAAACGTTATCAAACAAAAATTTATATAATTTGTTAGTCATTTCATCGACGATAGGATCAAACGCTATTTCATTCCTACCGGAACTCGCTTCGATAATGCTGTTCACCATGCAGTCGATTCGTTCGCCGTGACTTTCACCCATGGATTTACGTATCTCTTTCGGAATATCCCCGGATTTCATAATCTTCGCCCGGCACGCGTCGTCGATATCATGGTTGATGTATGCGATGTGGTCGGCGAATTTAACGATTCTACCCTCTAATGTTGACGCTCCGCCCAACGTGTGGCATAGTATTCCGTCGCGCACTTCATGTGTCAGATTTAAGTTTTCGAGTTTTTCCACAACGCGCAGACTTTGTTTATAATGCGCGAAGTTTTCGTCGTAGCAACGCCGTAACACGCGTTCGCCGGCATGTCCGAACGGCGTGTGCCCTAAATCATGTCCGAGCGCGACAGCTTCGCATAAATCCTCATTCAACCTCAACGCGCGCGCAATCGTTCGGGCGATCTGCGTCACTTCAAGCGTATGCGTGAGCCGCGTGCGGTAGTGGTCCTTTTCAGGCGATAAGAACACCTGCGTTTTGTGCATTAATCGTCTGAACGATTTTGAATGTATTATACGGTCGCGGTCGCGCTGGAATTCCGTGCGCGTATGGCATGGCTTGATGGGATATTCCCGACCTTTTGTATTGCGCGTGAAAAACGCGTATTCAGACAAAATCTGCTTTTCATGTTCATATAGCATTTCACAAATGTTTCCCGTCATTTTTCATCTCCTTCATAATATAATATACGCAGTATAACATAAAAAATCCTTTTTTTATAAAAAAATTATTTTTTATCAAATCTTTTTCCCGTTATAATTATTTTTATCCTTCCCGCGCTAAGTTCGGAAACTCTATTTGCAAACTCGTCGAACTTCTCTTCTTTAATCGCGAGTTTTAATTCTACGGAATCTGTATATTTTATATCATCTTGTATGGTTTCGTATTTTATTATATCGGTTTTGATTTTTTGATGCTCGGCGTAGGTACAAGTTAAATTAAATTCGATATAACTCGTGTATGTAACAACCCCTGCCGCGTCTACCGCTACCTTTGCCGCCGCCGAAAACGCCCGCACAAGTCCGCCCGCGCCCAGTAAGATTCCGCCGAAATAGCGCGTGACTACGATTGCCGCGTCGGTGAATCCGCCTTTGCGCATAATTTCAAGCACGGGCAATCCGGCGGTTCCGTGCGGTTCGCCCGCATCGGAGTAACGCGCAATCCTGCCCCAATCGATATAGTACGCGTAAACGCTGTTCGGAGAAATCCGTTTGACGAACGCTATCGCTTCCTCTTCGGTTTTGACTGGCGCAGCGTATCCGGTGAAAATGGATTTGCGCTCGATAAATTCCGCTGAGGCTTCTTTTTCAAGCGTTATATAATCCATGATTTGTACGCACCTTTGATTTTGGCGTCAACCGTGGCTTTGACTGTGATGTATTCGTCGCCGTAATCGACATTCGTGACGACCGCTTCTTTGTACAGGCGGTTCAAAACGCCTGCTTCATTGTTGGGGATTTTGAACGTTTCGTCGCTCTTGCCGTCCATGACAATTTGCTCAAGAATGTTGACGAGTTTATCAACGCCCTCGCCGTTCTGCGCGGAGATGTAAACCGTGCTACCATACGTGCCGAGTTCGCCTGTAACATCGCATTTGTTGTAGACATATATAATCGTCTTATCGCCCGCGCCGAGCTCGTTCAACAGCTTTTTCGTAACGTCAAGCTGAGCGTCGCGCTCAGGGTCGGACGCGTCAATCATGACGATGATGATGTCCGCAAACGTAACTTCCTCAAGCGTGGATTTGAACGCCTTCACGAGATGGTGCGGCAAGTTTCGGATGAAACCTACCGTGTCGGTCAGGAGTACGTCCGTACCGTTCGACAGAGTGAAACGCCGCGTGGTAGGATCGAGCGTCGCAAAAAGTTTATCCTCTGCTAAGATTCCGGCGTTTGTGAGATAATTGAGCAACGTAGATTTGCCCGCGTTCGTATAGCCGGCAATGGCTATTTTTTTGATACCGCTGTTATTGCGGTGACTTCTTTGCACGACGCGGTTTTTTTCGATTTCGTCGAGTTCCTTCTCAAGCGCATGGACCCGCCGTTGAAGATGGCGGCGGTCGGTTTCGAGTTTCGTTTCACCCGGACCGCGCGTTGCGACTTCCCTGCCGCCCTGCTGACGCGACAATTGCAAGCCTTTACCGGTAAGTCTGGGCGCGGTGTAGCGCAGCTGCGCGAGTTCGACCTGCACTTTGCCTTCGTTTGTAACGGCGTGTTTGGCGAATATGTCAAGGATGAGCATGGTGCGGTCGATTACGCGCACTTCGCCGCCGATGTCGTCCTCGAGGTTTTTTATCTGCGACGGCGACAGTTCCGTGTCGAATATCACTAAGGGGATGTCGTTGTTCTTAACGATGTCCGCCAATTCTTTAACTTTCCCGCTGCCGATATATGTGCGCGCGTCGGGTTTTTCTTTATTCTGCGTCATCCGCGCGAAAACTTCACCCTCCGCAGTGTTGAGCAACCGCTCAAGTTCGTCCAGCGACGCTTCCGCTTCGTGTTCGTCGTCATCCCGCTCGATGACGGATACTAATACTGCTTGTTCCATAAATTATATCGTCCTTTCTAAAATTTACTACTGTTGTTAATTCATATTCTATTCATTAGAATAAACAATCACTTTTCCGAATATACACATTTTAACATATGCCGTTTTCGCGCCAAAGTTAATATCCATATACTTTTTAACTTCTACTTTATATCCTAATCCTTGATAAGTTCCGGAACCTCCATCGTCTGCTGAAGTCAATTGATAAGCAAAAATAGGAGGGTGTAACGTTCTGCTTCTTATAAAATCGGTCATAAACATTGCTAACCAACAAATAATGAGAATACAAAGTATGCGGAGTAATACTTTTTTCATTTTTTTCATACGTCCCTTAATATAAAATATCACATCAAAAAACAAGCGGAAAACACTTTCTTTCGGAAAGAGTTTCCGCTCATACTAAAGACTAATTAAAACTGTTACAGCCGGATGTATCCGGTTTATTTCGCAGCTTCCAAGCGTTTCTTAAATTTGTCAACGCGTCCGCCCGAATCGACAAATTTCTGTTTGCCGGTATAAAACGGATGGCACTTCGAACAAATTTCAACGCGCATATCGCCTTTTGTTGACTTGGTAACAACTTCTTCTCCGCAAGCGCATCTTATTGTTACTTCTTTATATTTAGGATGTAATCCTTCTTTCATTACTGGCACCTCA
>WREN01000299.1 GCA_009779295.1 Oscillospiraceae bacterium
TGGTTAATGTTACCATTGCTTTGTTCGCTATGTTCCATTCCCCTCTTGGCAAGCGCGCTTTGTTTTCTCTTTTTTGCCTCTCATGAACTTTGCAATACTGCCTTTTTTATAAAGCTATTGCAATTTAATTTATTATTTGGTATAATAATTTTTAAGAAAATTTTTGTGAGTGGAGAGATTATTAATGCCAAAACGTACTGACATTAAAAAAATAATCATAATCGGTTCGGGACCGATCATTATCGGTCAAGCGTGCGAGTTCGACTATTCAGGTACTCAAGCCTGCAAAGCGTTGCGGGGGTTGGGATATGAAATAGTTCTCGTCAATTCAAATCCCGCAACTATTATGACCGATACGGATATGGCGGACGTCACGTATATTGAACCATTGAACGTATCACGTTTAACCGAAATAATTGAAAAAGAACGTCCTGATGCTTTACTGCCGAATTTAGGCGGTCAGTCAGGACTTAATTTAAGCCTTGAATTATCCAAAGCCGGAGTGCTTGAAAGGTTCAACGTGGAAGTTATCGGGGTTCAGCTTGACGCTATCGAACGCGGCGAAGACCGTATCGAATTCAAAAAAACCATGGAGGAACTCGGTATCGAGATGGCGCGGAGTTTTCCGGCGTACACCGTCGATGAAGCCGAGAAGATCGCGCAGGAGATGGGTTACCCCGTCGTCATACGCCCGGCGTATACGATGGGCGGCACAGGCGGCGGTATCGTTTACAATTCTGAGGAGCTGCGCAACATCAGCAGTCGGGGGATTCAGGCGAGTATGATCGGGCAGATACTCCTCGAGGAAGCCGTCATCGGCTGGGAAGAGCTCGAACTCGAAGTTGTGCGCGATTCGAAAAATAAGATGATTACGGTTTGCTTTATCGAAAATATCGACCCGATGGGCGTACACACAGGCGACTCGTTCTGTTCCGCACCGATGCTGACAGTTTCGGACGAACTTCAAAAACGGCTTCAAAAATACGCGTATTCAGTTGTTGAAAGAATCGGCGTGCTCGGCGGAACAAATATCCAGTTCGCGCACGATCCGGTTTCCGACCGCGTTTGCATTATCGAAATAAACCCGCGTACCTCGCGTTCTTCCGCGCTTGCATCAAAGGCTACCGGATTTCCGATTGCTTATGTTTCGGCAATGTTGGCGGTAGGATTGACGCTTGATGAGATACCCTATTACCGCGACGGCACGCTTGACAAATATACACCGTCGGGCGATTATGTGGTAATAAAATTCGCGAGGTGGGCTTTCGACAAATTTAAGAACTCTATCGACAAACTCGGCACGCAGATGAAAGCCGTCGGCGAAGTTATGTCAATCGGCAAAACATATAAAGAAGCGTTCCAGAAAGCGATACGTTCACTCGAAAACGGACGTTCAGGCTTGGGTTTCGCGAAAGATTTCAACAAGAAGAATAAAGAGGAATTGTTGTCGCTTTTATCATGTCCGTCCAGCGAACGCCAGTTTATCATGTATGAAGCGTTGCGCAAAGGAATTACGATAGATCAGCTCCAAAATATTACAAAAATCAAACGCTGGTTCATCGAACAAATGGCGGAACTCGTCGAACTTGAAAATAAAATAATAAATTGCGAACTGACTGACGAACTTTTAAAAGAAGCTAAAATTAACGGTTTCGCTGATAAATATATCGCAAAACTGCGTGGTATAAATGAAGAGGACATTCGCGTTCGCCGGAATAACCTCGGTATTGAGGAAGTCTGGGAACCCGTTCCGGTGAGCGGGATCAATGGCGATGCGTCGTATTATTATTCAACATATAACGCGAAAACCGGAGTTCCAACCACTACGGAAACCAATAAAGTCATGGTACTCGGCAGCGGCCCGAACCGTATCGGTCAGGGGATTGAGTTCGATTACTGCTGCGTACACGCTGCGTTCGCGCTGCGTGATATGGGTTATAAGACGATCATGGTTAACTGCAACCCCGAAACGGTTTCGACGGATTACGATACGTCGGATAAACTCTATTTCGAACCGTTAACGGTCGAGGATGTGCTGAGCATTTACGAGCATGAGAAGCCTATCGGAATCATCGCGCAGTTCGGCGGGCAAACTCCGCTGAATATCGCGGGCGAACTTGAAAAATACGGCTGCCGTATATTGGGTACAACTCCCGCAAGCATTGACCTCGCCGAAGACCGCGATCAGTTTAAATCGATGATGGAGAAAATCGGGATTCCAATGCCTCAATCGGGCATGGCTGTAGATGTTGACGGCGCGCTGAAAGTCGCCGCTGAGATCGGATATCCGCTCATGGTAAGACCTTCATACGTTTTAGGTGGAAGGGGAATGGAAGTTGTCAGAGATGAAGCGAACCTTGTCAAATATATGCAAGCGGCAATTGGTGTAACACCGGACAGACCGATTCTGATAGACAGGTTTTTGAACAACGCGATCGAGTGTGAGTCGGACGCTATCGCGGATCACGGCAAGGCGTTCGTGCCTGCCGTTATGGAACACATCGAACTCGCGGGAATCCATTCGGGCGACTCGGCGTGTATCATACCTTCGCTTAATCTATCTGAAAAGCATGTCAAAACGATTCTCGGATATACGGAAAAAATCGCGAAAGAATTGAATGTCTGCGGATTGATGAACATGCAGTACGCCATCGCCGACGACGTCGTTTACGTGCTTGAGGCAAATCCGCGCGCGTCGAGGACGGTGCCGCTCGTGTCGAAGATATGCAATATTCAAATGGCCAAAATCGCGACGCAAGTCATTATGCACGAGTTTAATGGAGGAGCATCGCCAATCGATAAGCTTGTTCACAGGAAGATAAATCACTACGGCGTTAAAGAAGCGGTGTTCCCGTTCAATATGTTCCCGGAAGTTGACCCGGTACTCGGACCGGAAATGCGTTCGACAGGTGAAGTTTTAGGGATTTCAGATTCGTTCGGCATCGCGTTTTATAAATCGCAGGAAGCCGCACAGTTGAAGATACCGCTTGAGGGTACGATTCTCATCAGTGTGAACGACGAGGATAAACCGGAAGCGTTAGAGATTGCGGAGAAGTTCAGAAAAATCGGTTATAACATTGCCGCGACCGAGGGGACATATAAATATTTCGTTGAGCATAACGTTAAGTGTAAGCGCGTTAATAAGTTGTATGAGGGGCGGCCGAACCTCCATGATGAACTGATGAACGGCGTGTATGCGTTCGTTATCAACACGCCTTCGCCAATGAGCGTTCAAGCCCAGAGCGATGATTCATACCTGCGCAAGACCGTTATCCGCCGCAAAATTTGCTACGCTACGACGTTGTCGGCGGCGAAAGCGGCGGTGATCGCGCTTGAGTACATCAAGAATAATTCCGCGCCGATGATTAAGTCGCTGCAGGAATATCACGCGGAGATAAAATGAAAA
>WREN01000300.1 GCA_009779295.1 Oscillospiraceae bacterium
ATTATTATCTCGTTTCTCATATTTAATATTTATACATTCGTATTGTTAATACGACGATACTTTCTATTATTTTTTATAACGTTTCGTATTTTTTCTTTTTCTGTAAAATCATAATATATAGTTACGGTATACTTTCCTTTTATTTTTCCCGCAAACGGATTTTTAATCGCATCCGAAAAATCGTAATTATCCCTCATACAATTCACCCCCATATTGATTCCATTCTTGTTTGGTTGCTTTTCTTGCCGAAATAATCCTTATAACCGTATCACTTTCCCTGTAACAATGACAAACTACAAGCAAACGAAGATTTTGACTGATTCCAAGAATGATAAATCGTTCCTCATCTTTTGAATGATCTATATCAGGCTTATACAAAGCGTTATCGTCGTCAAATACAGTCATTGCTTCAACAAAAGATATTTTATGCTTTTCTATATTAGCTTCGTTTTTATTTTCGTCCCATTCAAATCGTAAGTCATTCAATTTCATTTACCCCTTAATCACAAACCTATGATAAATCTTCTTACCCTTCTTAATCACAACGTCGTTTTCAAAATCCTTCAAATCCAGCGTCGCGTCAATGGAATCGATTTTGTTGTCATTGACGGTAATGCTGTTCTGCTGTATCAATCGTTTTGCTTCGCTTTTTGACGGCGCCAACTTGCTTTGCACTAACATATCGACGATGGAAATTTTGTTAGCTCTTTCCAATTCTGTTGTAGGCATATCATCTGAAATACCACTACCCGCGAATACCTGCCGCGCCGTGCCTAACGCCTTCTGCGCTTCAGCCTCACCGTGAATCAGCTTCGTGACTTCGTAAGCGAAAACTTCCTTAGCCTTGTTTATGTCGCTGCCCTCAAGTTTCGCGTATTCGGCAATCTCGTCGAGCGGAATGAACGTAAGCATCTTCATACATTTTATTACGTCTGCGTCGTCAACGTTCCGCCAATACTGGAAAAATTCATACGGCGGAGTCTTTTCAGCGTCGAGCCAAATCGCGCCGCTTTCGGTTTTGCCCATCTTCTTGCCTTCGCTGTTTGTGAGCAATTGGAACGTCATGCCGTATACTTCCCTGCCCGTTTTGCGCCTGACAAGTTCCACGCCACCGAGTATATTCGACCATTGGTCATCGCCGCCGAATTGAATTTGGCAGTTGTAATCCTGAAACAGTTTATAGAAATCGTAGCTCTGCATGAGCATGTAATTGAACTCAAGGAACGTTAATCCCGACTCGAGACGTGACTTGTAACATTCCGCGGTGAGCATACGGTTGACGGAAAAATGCACGCCGACTTCGCGCAGGAAATCAACATAATTGACTTTCAGCAGCCAGTCTCCGTTGTTGATGAAGAAAGCCTTTCCTTCGGAAATGTCGATAAACTTTGACATCTGTATTTTGAAATATTCTATATTATGCTCAATATCTTCCTGCGTCAGCATTTTCCGCATATCGGTTTTGCCGCTTGGGTCGCCTATCATAGCGGTGCCGCCGCCGAATATCGCAATCGGACGGTGTCCGGCTTTTTGCAAATACGACATTATTTTCATCTGTATGAAATGCCCTATATGCAAACTGTCGGCGGTCGGGTCGAATCCTATATAAAACGTGACCTTTTCGGTTTCCAACAATTTATCGATAGCCTCTTCATTCGTTGACTGCGCCAATAATTCTCTGTCTTTTAATTCCTGTAAAATACTCATTTGTCATTATTCTCCTTTATTTTTGTCTAACATTTCTTTAACTGTTTCGAGCAGCGTTTCCGTAATTTGTATGCCGCCCATTATGCGCGCGATCTCGTTCACTCTGCTGTCATATTCAAGCACGGTTACCGCCGTTTCAACGCGCCCGCCGATTTCAGATTTGCTGATATATAAATGACAGTCCGCGGTAGCGGCAATCTGTGCGGAGTGCGTCACGCATATTATTTGGCAATCTTTCGCCGTTTGTTTTAGTTTGATTCCGATTTTTTCCGAAGTCTTGCCCGATATTCCGGTATCGATTTCGTCGAATATCAACGTCTCGACATTTTCGCGCTTGGCGAATACACTCTTCAACGCCAGCATAATACGCGAAAGTTCGCCTCCGGACGCGATCCGGCTGAGCGGTTTCAACGGTTCGCCGGGATTTGTGGCGATAACGAACTCAACGTTATCGACGCCCTGCCGTGTAAAATGATTCTCCTCCGGTTTGATATCAACTTCAAACTTCACCTTTTCCATATCCAGATACGCGAGTTCGCTCATGATTTTCTCTTCGAGGATTTTCGCCGTTGCGATTCTCAGCGCCGTCAACTGCGATGCGTAATTTCGCGCGTCTTCCGTATGGATTTTCAAATCTTTATTTAGTTCTGTTATTTTAACGTCAGACAGCTCAATATCCTCAAGCTGCGCGGCGGATTTTTTTCGAAATTCCAATATCTCTGTAATCGTGGAACCGTATTTCCGTTTTAGTTTATAAATTGTTTCGAGTCGCGATTCGATTTTGTTCAATTCCACCGTAGGATTGTCGTAATCTTCCGACAATATATCTTTCACCGATTCGGCGATGTCTTCGATTTCATATTTGAAATTGTTCAGCTTTTCTATATAACCGTCCGCTTCGGGCAGAACGCTGTTTATTTGTTCAAGCGCGTCCACCGCCCGCGAAATAAAATCGAACGCCGACCCGCCCTTTTCGTTTTTGTACAACGCGCGGTAAACAAGTTTGACTTCGCGCGCGATTTTTTCGTAGTTTTGGATTTTATTGCGGTTGTTTACTAATACATCTTCTTCGTTTTCTTTGAGTTTCGCGCTGTCAATATCTGTAATTTGATATTTCAAAAGTTCGATCATCCGCGCCTTTTCCTGCTCATTACGTGAAAGCTCGGAAATTTTCTTCTTAGTATCCATCATCAAATCGTAATGTGTTTCGTAAGTTTTCAATATCTCGAAAATGTTTTCCGCATATGAATCCAAAAAGAATATATGCCGCGTTGGTTGTAATAATGATTGATTATCGTGCTGACCGTGAATATTTATCAACAATTTTCCAATATCTTTTTGCAATGCCGCGGAAATGACGCGTCCGTTCAAACGCGTAGTCGATCTTCCGTCCGCTGTGATGTTGCGCTGTAACATCATCTCCGTGCTTGCGTCAACACCAATTTCGCTGAGTATGGCGATATTCGATTCGGAAATATCTGTAAATAATGCTGAAACCATTGCGTTTTCTTCGCCTGTGCGGATTATATCTTTAGAAATCCTTCCGCCCAAAAGTAAATTTATCGAATCGATAATGATAGATTTCCCTGCGCCGGTCTCACCCGTGAGCACCGTGAAACCTTTGCCCAATTCAATATCGATATTTTTGATAACAGCAATATTTTCAATATGCAA
>WREN01000301.1 GCA_009779295.1 Oscillospiraceae bacterium
CCCGCCGCTAAAAGCGGTATATTCGCCGCCGTCGTGCTATCGATAGGGCGCGCGGTCGGGGAAACTATGGCTGTGATAATGGTTATCGGCGGCTCGCCGGTTATGCCTACAGGTCTTTTCCAATCGGTACGCACACTTACGGCAAATATCGCTATGGGCGCGACTGAACTCAGCGGCGATGCCGCGACCGCTCTTGTGTCTTCCGGCGTGGTATTGTTTTTCTTTACATTGTTGTTAAATATCAGTTTTTCGTTGTTGAAAGGGGGAACCGGCCGTGAAAAGAAACGCACACAAAAGACAGATCCTTAAATATGCCGTCATGCAAATATTCACGCAGGGCGCGCTTGTAATAAGCCTCGCCGCTCTCATTGCCGTCATAATCTTTATCTTAATTCGTGGTATACCGTATATTAATATGCAGCTTTTGTTCGGCGATTATACCAGCAAGACCCCTTCGATAAAACCCGCACTAATTGGAACGCTGTACCTGATATTGATTTCAATAACGATCGCCGCGCCTATAGGTATAGGAAGCGCGATATTCCTGACAGAATATACAAACAGCAAGAGCCGTTTGATCCGCTACATACGGATAGCGGTCGAAACTCTGGCAGGGATACCGTCAATTGTATACGGCATATTCGGCTATCTCGTTTTTGTCATCGCGCTCGGATTCAAGTATTCGCTTATCGGCGGAGGAATCACGCTCGCCGTTATGATACTGCCGGTCATTGTACGCTCTACAGAGGAGAGCCTGCTCGCCGTTCCAAGATCATTACGTGAAGGAAGTTTCGCGCTCGGTTCATCGAAAGTGCGGACAATATTTTCCGTCGTGTTACCCTGCGCCGCAAGCGGTATCGTTACGTCGCTGATATTAGCGGTAGGGCGCGTCATCTCCGAAAGCGCGGTATTGATTCTGACCATAGGTATGGTGGTGAATAAAATGCCGAAGGACTTCGCTTCACCCGGAACAAGCCTTGCGTTGGACGTTTATTATTTCGGTTCGCACGGCTACCCCGAACAGGCAGCGGCAACGGGCGTGGTGCTTCTTGTTTTGGTTGTTTCGATAAATATCATCGCGACCGTTATCGGCAAAATATACGGCAAGGGAGAATTTGCCGATGGATAACAAATTCAACATAACCGTTCGCGGATGCGATTTATACTACGGCAACTTTCAGGCGCTTAAAAACGTAAACATAGATATTGAGGAAAACGAGATCACGGCTCTGATCGGACCGTCCGGCTGCGGGAAATCGACGTTTATCAAATCGCTCAACCGTATGAATGACCTTATAGAAGATTGCCGTATTAACGGCGAGATATTAATCGGAGATCAAAATATTTACGATAAAAGCATGGATATAAACCTGCTACGTAAAAATGTCGGTATGGTTTTTCAAAAGCCCAATCCTTTTCCTATGAGTATTTACGATAACGTGGCTTTTGCTCCGAGAACCTTCGGGATAAAGAAAAAAAGCGAACTTGACAAAATCGTTGAGCGTTCGCTGAAACAAGCGGGACTGTGGGGAGAAGTGAGAGACCGCCTACGCGGAAAAGCGATGGGTTTGTCAGGCGGCCAGCAGCAAAGGCTCTGCATAGCCCGTGCGCTTGCGGCCGATCCCAAAATATTGCTCATGGACGAACCGACAAGCGCCCTCGACCCGATCTCTACAGGTAAAATAGAAGAATTGATGAGTGATTTAAAGTCTGATTATACAATAGTTATCGTCACCCATAATATGCAGCAGGCGACGCGCATATCCGATAAAACGGCGTTTTTCCTGTTAGGTGAAATAATCGAGTACGGTAAAACGGAATCAGTTTTCTCTAATCCGAAGGATAAACGCACCGAAAACTACATAACGGGGCGTTTCGGTTGAAAATTTCACAATAAAGGAGTATAATTATGTCTACAAGGGCGCGTTACGAAAAGGAATTGAAAGGTATCATCGACAGTCTTGTGCTGATGTGCCGCCATATTGAGGTGGCTATAGAAAAATGTGTCAAAGCACTCGTGGAACGGGATTTCGATCTCGCGAAGGAAGTCTTTGAAATAGATAACGTTATAGACAAGATGGAACGGGACATCGAACAATCCTGTTTGAAGATATTAATGATGGAACAGCCTGTTGCGAGCGATTTCCGCGAGGTGTCGGCGGTGCTTAAAATGATTACCGACCTCGAACGCATAGGCGATCAGGCGCGGGACATCGCTGAAATCACAACGCAATTCGGTGATGAGGAATATATAAAAAAAGTTGTTCATATCCCGCAAATGGCCATTATCGTCATACAAATGGTAAAAGACGGTATACAGTCGTATATCAATCGCGATATAGAACTTGCCCGTTCCCTCGACAGGACTGACGATAAGGTAGACGAACTTTTCAATATAGTAATGAACGACCTTATCGCGTTGATAAAGAAGAATCCGGAAAATGCGGAGCAAGCGGTAATGTTTATTATGATTGACAAATATTTGGAGCGTATCGGAGACCACGCAGTAAATATTGGAGAATGGGTCGAATACGCGATTACAGGGGAACATCCCAAGAATTGAGTGGTGTTTATGAAACATATGATTTACGCAGTCGAAGACGATGCTTCACTGCAGGAACTTTATATATTGGCGTTAGAAAATGAGTTTGATTGCCGTTGTTTTGACGATGGGGAATCATTTTTCGGCGCGCTCGAAAAAAGAAATATCCCGGATCTGATCCTGCTCGACATCATGCTGCCGGGCGATGACGGATTTGCGATTTTAGCGCGTTTGAAAGCAAATCAGGCGACTGCCCAAATTCCGGTCATAATGGTATCGGCGAAAGGTGAAGAAGTATCAAAAGTCAGGGCTTTGAATATGGGCGCGGACGACTACATAGCGAAACCGTTCGGCGTTCTCGAACTCATAGCCCGCATCAAGGCGAATCTGCGCAAGAACGGTAAGGAAACAGCCGGAAGCGTTGTATACAAGGATATTGTTATCGACCATGCCAAACACCGTATAATGGTGAACGGCGTATATATCCAGACGACGCTCAAAGAATATAACCTTATGTTGCTGTTCTGTGAAAACCCCGAAAAAGTGCAAGTTAGGGAAAAGATTTTCAATGAGGTTTGGGACAGCAATTTCGCGGGCGAGACCCGCACGCTTGACATCCACATCAAGGAACTCAGGAAAAAGCTCGCTGAAGCGGGCAGCGAGGCAGTTATCCAAACCATCCGAGGGGTAGGTTATATGCTGGCATGAAAAAAAGATTGTTTTTGTATACGACTTTATTATTGCTCATAGGATTATTGAGCTTTTTTGGTATGTCCGTCTATATAACCCATTCCAATAATTTAAACCTTGCGAAAGATATGGTTATA
>WREN01000302.1 GCA_009779295.1 Oscillospiraceae bacterium
CTGCGGCAGAATATCGGGCGTATGCGAATTGCCATGCGCTGGATGATGACGGTTTGCAAAGGCTTGGAGGAGAAATGTATCGTCGCACCGTTCGTAGGGCATGACGGTCGCCCGGGGTATACGATTGCCGAGGACGGCACGAAAATCCTGCACCCCGCGCAGGGAATCGGCTCAAATTACTGGGACATCGTGCCCGCTTGCTACCGCGACGCATATGCGACTATCCAATATTTTTATATTTTGAAAAAATTCGGTAATCTGGAAAAGAATATAAAAAAACATCCGGAATGGAATATTCCGGACGGTTCTCTCGTTATGGACGGAGATTTTCTAATTTCACACGCCGCAGAAGTGCGCGAATACGGTTCGAAAGCGTTTTGGAATCCTGTGACGAAACGTTATACCACCGGGCTTGACGCGGACGGCAAGATGTACGACTACGGCTTCACGTTTATGAATCTGGAATCGATGTATTATGGTTTCGCTACGGACGAGCAATGCAAGGATATTTACTCTTGGTTATCCGGAGAGCGTATCGTTGAAGGCGATACATCGCAAGGCGCGGATATTTACCATTGGCGGTTCGGACCGCGCGCAACTACTAAGCGCAACCTCGAATATTACGCGGCGGGCTGGACTGCGCCCGAAAGTATCCCGTGGGGGTATCAGGTTCAAGACGGCGGCTGCGTACTCGGGTTCTCGCTGTTCGATTTGATGGGTCGGCTGGAAACGTTCGGCGCGGATAACGCGTGGGAACGTCTGCACGAGATTCTCGACTGGTACACCGAGGTCATGGAATCCGGCGGCCCGCGCGAATATTATAAAGACGGTTCGCGCGGCACGCTTCAAGGCGGCGGTACTGCCGGCGGCTTGGGGATTGACAATGAGTTTTTGGAAACGATTCTGTTACCGCAAATCATGATACACGGCTTCTTAGGATTAAACGCCGCGAACGATAAAATCATTTTCAATCCGCGATTGCCAAACGCGTTGCCGTCGTTAGAAATAACGCGCATCCATTACCGCAGTTTGGTTTTTGACGCATTAGTAAAGGATCAACAAATTAGTGTCAAAGTTCACGAAGGACGCGACGATGACATGCGCTTTGAAGTTCCCGAAGGTTGGGAATTGAAAATTTATAGATTATAAATTGTAAACGTTGCCGACGTTGTCTTTAATCACGGAATTAATATGCCCGCCGCGGTCGTCGATAAGTCCGGTCATGCCGCCGTTATGGAAAACGTTTGCCGTTACCGCGCTGTTTTCCAAATTCGCAAGACGCAATGCGCAATTCGGCGACCAGTCGCCTTTGCCGCCGTCGTCGCGCCCGACGTTCATTGTGTTGCCCGTGAATGTCAGACCCTTGCAGCCGTCAAGAATACACTGCGCGGAATCGGCGACGTCGGGCTCAAATTTGCCGCTGCGGTAGATCACGTTGCCTGTGCATGAAACGATCGAAGTGCCGTTCAGATTTATTGCCGCCGAACCGGAACGGTCGATATAATTTCCCGTGATGTTATAATGGCTTCCGCCTTCGAGAACGATTCCGCCGCGCTTATTCCATTCGATCCGGTTGCCCGTCATCGTAACAGAAGCGTTTGGTCCCTGCGAACCGAATCCCGCTCCCCTGTTGCCGGAGAACCAGTTGTCGATTACAAACCCGTCCCAGCCGTTTATCGCGAGACCGTCGCCTCCGCTGTACGCGAACATACAATGCCGCACACTGAAACACCAGATAAAATCAAGAAAAACGGCGTGCGAACCGAAATGAGCGACACGGCAATTTTCAATTCGGTAGGCGTCCTCTTCCTTGCCGTAATCTTTTTTGCGCGAGAGGATACCGACGCAATTCCCTTTGCCGTTACCTCTCAACGATAAACCATTGAGAGTAGAACCATTCGCGTTCGTGACGTCGAATAAGCACGCTTGATTTTCGTCTTTTTGTAAAATCACCGCGTTGCCCGCTCTGTCGAGTCTGTAACCCCACGAATAATCCGCCTTGATATGGACTTCCGGTTTGATGAAAATTTCGCCGCACAGATACTTCCCCTCGCTGATGTAGAGGGTTTCGCCGGTTTCGCTCGCTTTATCAACCGCGGCTTGAAAATTCGCGGTATCATCGGTTATTCCGTCGCCTTTTGCGTATGTTTTTATGTCTATCATTTGGTTTCACCCTTTTGTAATATTTTATAATAATCATATCACAATAATTCATTTTTGAAAAGAGGAAATTTAAAATGTTCAAAAAATTAATAATCATAATTTTGTCGCTGATGTTTATATTGACAGCTTGCGGTAAACAAATTGACATCGAAGAACAGAGAATCGGCAGCAATTGGCGGACATGGCAGGGTTATACGGAGGATTATTATTTAAACGACGATTTAGCCGTTTGTTTTTCTGAACTTGATGATGTTTGCGGTTACGCGGTTTACGACGCGTCCAACGGGTCCAGAATCGGCAGTATTGTTTTTAACGGGTATGACTGGGACGATATTATTTATGATATTTTTCAAACCCAAGATAACAAAATCGGAGTAATCATGTCGGACGGCGCGATACTCTGGTATCTTTACGACCCGGACGGCGAGGGCTGGTCTGAGGAAAACACGGGCGGTTATTTTTCGTTTATCGGAATGGAATCAAATTAAATACAATTAGATTAAAGGAGGTGTTACCAATGCCAAGTTGCATATTTTAATAATCAATAAACCGAAAGGAGGAGCACCCATGCCAACAACAAAATTATTCTAACCTTAAATATTTTAAAAAGGAGAGATAATTTTGATATGTGAAATATGCGGCAAAAAACCCGTATTCTCCATAAAAGTGGCTCATCAGCGAATGTATATAAGCGGCAGAAGCAACCGTAAAATAAAACCTAACCTTCACTCAACGACAATCATTGATAAAGGCGTGAAGAAACGGATTACCGCTTGCACTCGTTGCATGAGAACAAATCGCAAGAATAATAAAATTAGGAAATAAAAAATGGCAGCTTCCGCTGCCATTTTTCTATTTAGACCTTTCAAAATCCAAAAGTTCCTGTAAATCTTTGATATTATTATCCAAGCAAGTCAGCATACACTCGATTTTTTTCGTTTCTTTGACGTGATCCAATAACGGCTGAACGTCGGAATAAATCAATTCCAAATCTCTTAAATGATTCGCCCAATTGCACGAATCCATGAAAATTTTCAAATGATCCACGCCGTTGAAACCGATTTCAATCTGCCGATCCACAGCGTAACTTCGATACTTTTCGAAATCTTTGAATAATGGGCTGATGTATTCCCGTGCAATCTTACCCGTCCAATTCGTAAAGAAACTTTCCTCC
>WREN01000303.1 GCA_009779295.1 Oscillospiraceae bacterium
CTGCGTCTGATGTACGCCAGAATCGGCGTGCCGCATTGCCCGGTCTGCGGGAAGGAAATCCGCCAGCAGAGCGTTGATCAAATCATCGACCAGATAATGGAACTTCCTCAAACGACGCGCTTCATGGTGCTGTCGCCGGTCATGCGCGGCAAGAAAGGGATGCACGAGAAAGTGTTCGACGACGCGAAGAAAAGCGGGTTCGTGCGCGTGCGCGTAGACGGATACATGTACGACCTGAGCGAGAAAATCGAGCTTGACAAGAACAAAACGCACACCATCGAAATCGTCGTTGACAGGCTCATCATGAAGGAGGACATCCGCTCGCGGCTGTCCGATTCCGTGGAGACTGCATTGTCACTTTCCAACGGCAACCTCACGGTCACCATAGTCAATCAAGAGGGCGAAAACCCGCCCGATTTGATGTTTTCGCAGAATTACGCGTGCGAGGAGCACGGCGTTAGCATCGGCGAACTCGCGCCGCGTATGTTTTCGTTCAACAACCCGTTCGGCGCGTGCGAGGAATGTTCCGGAATCGGCGAAATGCGCAAGATTTCGTTCGAGAAGGTGTTTCCGGACTTGAATCTTTCGCTCAAAGACGGCGCGGTGCAGTGCAACGGGTTCAAAACCGTTGACGAAGGCTCGTGGCTCGGGCCGATTTACGAAGCTATCGGCAAAGTGTACGGCTTCACGCCGAGCACGCCGATCGTTGACATCCCGAAAGAGGGCTTGAAAGTCCTGCTTTACGGCGGCGGTGCCGAACGCTTCGACGTCATACGCGAACACAATGGAAAGACCCATCATCAAACGACGCGTTTCGACGGCGTGATAAACATAATCCAACAGAGGTTCGACCAAACACAGAACGAATACTACGAAACGTTCGTGGAAAACATCGCGTGTCCCGCTTGCGGCGGTTCGCGCTTGAAAAAAGAAACGCTCGCGGTTACGATAGGCAAGCGCAACATCCACCAATTCTGCACGATGTCAATTACCGAAGCGTATGATTTCATCTGCAACCTCAAATTCACCGCGACGGAATCGCAGATTGCGAACGAAATAATCAAAGAAATCAAGGCGCGTTTGGGATTTTTGCAGAGCGTTGGTCTTGAATATTTAACGCTGGCGCGCAAAGCCGGAACGCTTTCCGGCGGCGAAGCGCAGCGCATACGCCTTGCGACGCAGATCGGGTCATCGCTCGTCGGCGTGCTGTACATACTCGACGAGCCGAGTATCGGTTTGCACCAGCGCGACAACCACAAACTTATAAGTACATTGAAACGACTCCGCGACATCGGCAACAGCCTCATCGTCGTCGAGCACGACGAGGAAACAATGGAACAATCCGACTACATCATTGACATCGGGCCGGGCGCGGGGATCCACGGCGGTAAGATTGTCGCTTGCGGTACGCCGGACGAAATCAAAGCGAATCCCAATTCGATTACGGGCGAGTATCTTTCCGGTCGCAGAAAGATTAGGATTCCCGAAGAAAGACGTGAAGGTAACGGGAAGTTCTTGCAAATCAACGGCGCGCGCGAAAATAACTTGAAAAATATCAATGTGAGAATCCCGCTTGGCATGTTCGTGTGCGTGACGGGCGTTTCGGGTTCGGGGAAATCGTCGCTGATTAACTCGATTCTGTATCAGGTATTAGCGCACGATCTGAACGGTGCGTACACTTATCCCGGCAAGTACGACACCATCGAGGGCATCGAAAATCTCGACAAAGTCATCGCCATCGACCAAAGTCCCATCGGGCGTACGCCGCGCTCGAATCCCGCGACGTACACGGGATTGTTCAACGACATCCGCGAACTGTATGCCTCGACAACCGACGCGAAGCTGCGCGGATTCAAGAGCAGCAGGTTCTCGTTCAACTTGAAGGGCGGGCGTTGCGAAGCCTGTGAAGGCGACGGCGTGAAGCGCATCGAGATGCACTTCCTGCCGGACGTTTATGTCACGTGCGACGTGTGCAAGGGCAAGCGTTACAACCGCGACACGCTTGAGGTGAAGTATAAAACTAAGAGTATTTTCGATATTTTGGATATGACTGTCGAAGAGGGCGTGGAATTCTTTTCGAGTATTCCGCGGCTTGCACGGAGGTTGAGGACACTGTACGACGTTGGATTGGGTTATATTAAAATCGGGCAGTCATCGACGACATTGTCGGGCGGTGAAGCGCAGCGCGTTAAATTGGCGACGGAATTGTCGCGCCGCAGTACGGGTAGTACGATTTATCTCCTCGATGAACCTACGACCGGATTGCACAGCGCGGACGTGGAGAAGTTGATCGAAGTTTTACAGAAGCTGATCGAGGGCGGGAATACCATTATCGTTATCGAACACAACCTCGACATAATCAAAACCGCCGATTACATCATCGACATGGGACCTGAGGGCGGCGATAACGGCGGCAATATAATTGCTACCGGTACGCCGGAGGAAGTCGCGGAGAATCCGGCTTCGTACACGGGAGAATATTTGCGGCACGCGTTGAATCCCCGACCAGAATTCCCCCTGTCGCCTGCGGGCGACATCCCCCCTTTAACAAGGGAGGGAAGGAAATACGGCGTTCTCTCTTGACCCCCTTGCTAAAGGGGGCTGTCATCAAAGCTGACTGGGGGATTCCGTTTCCCATCGTCTGCGGACGGATTCGTTTACAATAAATTAACACAATATAATTAAAAAGTCCTTGAATTATTTCCTCTGAAATGGTAAATTTAATATATGAAATTAGCACTTGCGTAACGAGAGTGCTAATAATGAGGGGAGGTGCGGTTTAAAAAATGAACGGCGACGAATTGAGTGACCGAAAAAAGCTGATATTGAAGGCTGTTATTAACGCTCACATCGATAACGGCGAACCTGTCGGGTCAAAGTTCTTAACTTACAATAAGCAGATAGCGTTGTCGTCTGCTACAATTAGGAATGAAATGGCGGAACTTGAGGAACTCGGCTATCTCGAACAGCCGCACACATCCGCAGGACGAATCCCGTCTGAACACGGCTATAGGTTTTACGTGAACAGCCTCATGGAAAGTTACCGTCTCACCGCGAACGAACTGCGCGAGATGAACAACCTGTTCAACAGCAAAATCGACGAAATCGACAAAATCCTCGATTACGCGTCGCGGCTGATGTCAATGTTCACGAATTATGTTTCGCTTGCGGTTAAACCGCGTCCTAAACAAATCACGGTAGTACGTTTTAAATCGATTCTGCTTGACGGTTCCAGCTTCCTGCTTGTGATGATAACAAGTACGAGCATAGTCAAAACGCGCTACATCTATGTGAAATTCATAATCACCGAACAAATCCTTAGCGAGTTCGAA
>WREN01000304.1 GCA_009779295.1 Oscillospiraceae bacterium
ATAAAAATATTGTACCGCTCGGGTTTAAACATCAAAACACACCAACGTTCATCATCGGGGCTTTTGAAAAAATCACCCAAAGCATCATACCACATTTGCTTCTTTATTTCAATATCGGTTATCACTTCAATCTTTCCTGTCAGTGAAATTCCCGTAAAACTTTCCTTATCAAATAAGTAAACACATGAACGCGGGTCTTTTTCCGCGCGATTAGGTTTGTTATAACCCAATCCCGTACAAAAAGCTATCCATTCGAAACCGTCCGCTCTTGACGCAGTGATCATAGAAGCGACAGGATAACCTTCTTCGTCCGTAAGCGCCATTACCCAGTCTGCTCCAAGTCCCGATTCGCCTATTGTGTGCATCGTACTGCCGTTGACGATTTCTTCCGCCTTTTTTAATAAATCCACGTTTGCTTCTCCAAATAATCGTAATAATATTGATAATTCTGCGGCGGAATATTTATATCTATCGAATGGGTGCCGATGATTACACCGCCGTCTTGTGCCGCGTCGAGAATCGCGGCGGCTTCGTATTCGATTTCGCGCTTCGTGCCATGCGCCAACGTTTCGATGTTGCACATACCGCCGATCATCGCGAAACGGTTTCCGTATTTCTTTTTGATTTCCCACACCTTCATTCCGGTTGTCGGCGCGGGACCCTGATGACCGTCGAAACCCGCTTCAATCAGCAAATCGTACAGCGGCAGACAATTCCCGTCGCAATGTAAGATTATGTGTTTTATCCCGTTTTTATGCAGGTGGGAACATAAGTCGTTATAATACGGCAGGAAAATCTGTTCAAAATGTTTCGGCGAAAACAACGGCGAAATTTTCGATGAGAATTCGTCGTAGATCCAAATTGCCGTTTCGAAAGTATCAGTCATGCGCGCGACATGGACGGCTTGGCGTTTCACAAATTCAACCAAACGCGCCGCCATATGGCGGACGAATTCGGTGTCTTCGCAGATGTCGATTAAGAGTTGTTCCTCGCCGCGCATCCTGTACAGCGCCATGAATAAACCCATCACGCCGCTTACCGGAGCGAATCGACGGGAAACATCCTGCGAATAATTTGCCAACATTTGATACCGCGATAAATCATCAGGGTCATCGAAAACAAGTTTGTCAAATTCACTCTTCTCATTGAACGCCGGAGCGAGCTGCGTTTCGAAATAACGAACTTCCGAGCGGAATAACGTCCGACCGAAACCGTCGATTTCGGTTATATCCGGACCGTCGCGCTTTATCAAACGCGCCATATTGGTGAGCGAACCGCTAGAATCGCTGAGCACAGTGCCAATATCTATGTTTTTATAGAAGTCGTAAATGTTTTCATTGTGGGTCTTTTTCCATTCGGCGGTAAATTCCGGCAGGAATATATCGTAGCGCGGAACCCTGTCCGCAGGAAGATAATCCAATGTGCGTGAAACTCTTTCTTTAGCTGTCATATTCAACCATCCTTTATCTCATTTTAATTATACCATAATATATATTTTGTGTCAAGACAAACAAAAAACAAACCGTCTTTTACACGGTTTGTTTTTTATCGAATCATTCAAACGAATTAATCTTCTCGATGGTTTTTGTTATTTCCAATTCTGTCTTTTCTTTTACTTTATCGAACTCGCTCGTGAAGTTTTTTGAATTCCGCAGAGTTAAATTATTTAATATATCGAAAGCCCCGCCCCAATTATACACCATCATAAGGTCATACGTTCTGGACGACAGTATTATCTCAAGCATTGCCCTTGATTCCTCGTCGCGCATATATTTGCGCTCCAAAGCAACGTCGAAATACGCCGGGGTAAGCGTATACATGCTTTCAGCGGATAACGCTTCCACCACAAGTCCGGTTTCGGACAATCTCATGTTAGTTATGGGAATAGACAGCGCGGACGCGTTGCTGTGACTGTAAGTGACATAATAATTCTCTTGAGACGATTCGTATTTCGGCACCGGTACAACGCCGAATTCGCTTTCCATATCGCGCAGCAACGTATATGACAATAGCCCGGCTATATAGAACAAAGCCCTGTCTTCTTTAAAGTTACGGCGTATCATGTTGTCGTAAACGTTCGCGTATTTACCGCTGTGTTCGTCGGCGTATACATGAACCTGCTTATCCAATTGAATATCCAAAACTTTATCTATAACGCTTGCCGTGCGTGTATTCATCGGCACAAGATACGGATTATCGTCTTTATCTTTGCTTGTCAAACGTTCGCCCGAGCCTGTGAAAATTATGAAAGTATTAAAAACCTGACCGACCGATCCCCATTGATCGTTATCGGGATCCATTACGCCGTCGCCGTTCAAATCCTTAGCTCCCGCGCACGCCAATTCGTAATATATGTCGTATATCCATTCGTTGTTTTCAACGTATGTATACGGGGACTCAAGGTTCAGATTATTAATCATCTTTTTATTGAAGAAAAACGACCACGTAGCGTTGTTATCCATAATATTTATATCGCCGACCGCGAAATACAACTTGTTGCAGATAGAAAATCCTTCGTTACTCTTATCCCACCATGGCTTATTCAAATCGATATACTCCACTTTTTTCAAGTTATGGAGCAAACCGTCATTTAGAATACTGACACTGTCTATCAGATTCATCATCAAAACCTGATACACATTGTCGCCCGCGAGCAAAACTTTCCTGACGCTGGCGGAAAGGCTGGTGTTACTTTCAGGATATTCCTCGACCTCGAAATTATACCTGTCCTCAATAGTCCTGTTCCTTCTATAAACCGCGTCGTTGATTACGTCGCCGGTTTCCGCTTCGGCGTAAATCTCAACGGAATAGTTATTGATGTTCCGTTCATAACCCATGACGTAAAACATGAAAGTTTCGCCTTTTAAATCCATATCCGGTAAATCCGGAATAATCACGGCGGATTCAGTTTCAATATCTGCCAAAACGGTATCATTTGTGGATTCGTTCTTAGTAGTTCCGCTGTCGGGCGTACCGCAGGAGATCAATACTACCGCGAGTAAAATTAAAATTAAGATTAAAACTTTTTTCATAATTTTTATTCATCCAACGCCAATAATCCTTCAACAACTTTTTCGTAACGTGTCCTCGCTTTTGCTTCCACTGATGTATAAAGCGACATGTAGTCGGATTTTTTAACAGATAATAATTGCTGGATTAGGAACGCAACGCCCTGCCATCCGTCATAGACGTAACCGAAATCGAAATATCTTCCCGCGAGTATCATGTCAAGTATTTCCGTTGACGTATCGTCGCGCGCGTATTTAATTTTAAACGCTACGTCATACAACGCCGGAACAACTTGCTTGTAT
>WREN01000305.1 GCA_009779295.1 Oscillospiraceae bacterium
TATTTGCCCGATAATATTTTTATTAATTTATACTGCGCGTGATTTGTATCCTGAAATTCATCAACGCAAATATATTTAAATCTGTATTGATAATATCTCCTTACTTCGTCATCTGTTTCCAAAAGTTTTACAGTTTGTAAAATAATATCGTCGAAATCAACAACATTTGCATCTTTCAGAATTTTCTGATATAATGTATATACGGAAGCAATTTGCTTTAGTTTAAAATCGTTTCCGGCTTCGATTTCAAATTCGTCCGGCTCGATAAGCCTGTCTTTGGCGCGGCTGATTTGATTCATAACGGATTTTACAGGTAAAATTTTTTCATCAATGTTCAAAGTTTTAAAACACGCCTGTACGACTTTCTTCGAATCGTCTGTGTCATAAATCGTGAAACCGGATTTATAGCCCGCATTTACAGCGTATTTACGCAATATCCGCATACATATCGAGTGAAACGTCCCCGCCCATATCTCTTCCGCCGTTTCCCCGATTACTTTACTTAAACGGTTTTTCATTTCATTCGCGGCTTTATTCGTAAACGTTATACTCATGACCGCCCATGCGGGGCAATGATCCTTCGCGTTATATTCGTTCAAAACCTCGCGGATTTCGTCCGGTTCGAGTTCTTTCGCTTGTTCGAGACGTTCAACATCATCTTCGGTGATTTCAAATTGAATATCGCTGTCATAATAAATATTGCCGTATTTAATCAAATGCGCGACATGATGAACAAGCACGGTTGTCTTACCGCTGCTCGCGCCGGCAAGCACTAACAACGGACCGTCTGTTTTATATACGGCTTCCCTTTGCTTATTGTTAAGAGAAGAATATATTTTATCAAACAATTCGCGCCGATTATTTATAAAACGTTCTTCCAGATTGCTTTTCTTCAATTTTTTTTACCTCCGAATCGTTATACTTATATTATACTTCATTTTTTGAAATTAATCAACAGCATTTATAAAAATAATATATTAAAACAGAGGTGTTTAATATGGGAATATATCCCTTGGAAAAATATCCATTAAAGTTGCAACCAATAATTAAAAGCGCAATATGGGGCGAAGAAAGGTGGATGCTGTCCGTAAGAAGCGACGGGAACAGCATAATCGAAAACGGCATATACAAAGATATGCCGCTGAGCGAATATTTAAATATCCGCGACGGTTCGTTCCCTCTCCTCGTGAAATTTATCGACGCGAAGGATAAGTTGTCGATACAGGTTCACCCGGATAAGTTTGAGTTGTGGTATATCGTAACAGCAGTTCCAAAATCGAAAATCGTATACGGGTTCAAAGGAAAGTACGATATAGAAACAATCAGAAACGGAAACATCGAAGAGTTGGCGAATTATAAATCCGTCAAACCGGGGGGAATTTATAATATCCCCGCCGGATTGGTTCACGCTGCCGGCGCGGGGTTACTGATCGCGGAAGTGCAGCAGAATTTTAATACTACTTACAGGTTGTATGATTATAACCGCGGACGAGACCTGCATATCGGCGCCGCATTGGATACGATAAAACATTTTAAAAAAATTAAAAATAATTATTTCATTGTTAATGTTCATGAAGGCGAAGTTAATATTAAATCATTTGAAACTTTCAAACATATTTTGTGTATCGGCGGCAACGGTTGGATTGACGATTATGAAATCAATACCGGCGACAGTTATTTCATTCCTCAAAACTTTGAATGTAAAATTAAAACAGAACACGGGATCAAAATACTTGAGTCATATTAAGGAGACAGTATTTATGTGGATTATTTACGCGTTGTTATCGGCTGTGTTCGCGAGTTTTACCGCTATTTTGGCGAAAATCGGAATCAATAACGTCAATTCCAATTTAGCGACGGCGATCCGCACGCTGGTTGTTTTGATATTGTCGTGGGGAATCGTAGCGTTCACGGGCAATATTGCCGGCATCAAAGAAATAACCACGAAAAGCTGGATATTCCTCTGTTTGTCGGGAATTGCGACCGGCTTGTCATGGTTATGTTATTATCGCGCTATCCAAATCGGCGAAGTATCGAAAGTCGTGCCGATTGATAAGCTTAGCCTTGTAATTACTATTGTGTTGGCGTTTCTCATTTTGCAGGAGAAGATTGAGTTGAAAACTATAATCGGCGGATTATTGATAACCGCCGGGACGTTTGTGCTTATATTTTGAACCGTGTTATCTTTTTGCCTTTTTGAAAACGAGAACAGCGCCCGCGAATGAGATGAAAGCGAGAATTGCGAAAGCGATGTAACCCGCATCGTTTGTCTGAGCCGCGCCGCCGGGCGGAGTAACTGCCGGAGTTCCCAAATCCGCAGGAACCTCTTCTGTCACAATTTCAACAGCGGGTGCTTCGTTAAACTCTACGCCAAAGAACGACCCTACGACATTGCTTGTGAACATAAAATATACGGTGTGCGTGCCGCCGGGTATATTGACGTCCATTGTGAAATCTTTCGCGTAATCTTTTTCGAAACCATCGGTAGTCCCGCATACCGTGGTGGCTATGGGTTGCGCGTTTTTATCTTTGATCGGATTTACGTCGAGATATACGTTGAGCGAACCCACGTCTTCCGTTGCGGCATTGGTGAGTAAAACCGTGACTTTATCCGCGCCGTTTGCACCGAAATCGAGATTTTCGATATAGATAGTGGAAAATTTATGCCCGTAACCTATCCCGTAAGGATCAAGGAAAGCTATGGTAAGTCCGGCAGCGTGCCAAGTTTCGGGATTGGTATCCCGTATCCCAATAAAGGTGAAACAACTTGCTTGCGTCATACACCGCATCGGGATTGTCCATTGTACCATGCGTTCCGTTCGTTCCGCCGTCTACGTTGTCCTCCGTCGCCGTCATGCGTTGAAACGGATTATTTGCCGCCGCAACCGGAACACACAGAGCTATAACCAGAAATGCCGCAAAAAATATACTTGCAATTTTTTTCATTTGTTTTTTCCTCCTTATTAATTTTTCTCACCGAACCCAACAAACGCCATATGTGGAAAATACTGATTTTTTTAGCGTTTATTATGTTCAAAAATATTCTACATTATGTAATCAATTTTGTCAATAGATATTAGAAATATTTTTAAAACAATTCGCGTAAAATTAAATCCGTGGAGTTTTGGTACGTCGATATCATTCAATTTTAAGGCTTGTTTGAAAAATGTATGTGATAGTGCTATTTGACTAACAAGAGAATGGCGGCAAGATAAACAAAAGCAAGGAAAGAATCATCAAACTTGTCGTAGCGGGTAGCAACTCTCCGAAA
>WREN01000306.1 GCA_009779295.1 Oscillospiraceae bacterium
CCGCGTGATTTATTCTCCGCGCAGCCGGAGTGGTTCCGAATGGACGAACACGGCAATAGAGTAAACGATTACCACTTCTGTCATTCAAATCCTGAAGCGTTGGAGTATATTTCGGAGCGTTCGGTTGAATTGGCGAAAGTTTTCGCTCCGACGACTCATCGTTATAACTTCTGGGTTGACGACGGCACAAATGTCGTTTGCCATTGCCCTAAGTGTAAAGAAACCGGCTATTCCGATTCCGATGCCGCGCTGAATATCTACAACGCCATGCTCGCCGGAATCCGTTCGGTCGATTCCAAAGCGCAGCAATGTTATCTCGCGTATTTCGGCACATCCCCCGCGCCTATGAAAATCAAACCCGCGGAGGGAATATTCTTGGAATTTGCGCCAATGAACCGCGATCCGTTCAAGTCACTGCACGATCCGACAGCGCCGCCGGATAAAAATATCAAAACTGCGGGATATTTAGACGAGCTTTTGAAAACTTTCGGCACAAAAAACGCGAAAGTTCTTGATTACTGGCTGGATAACTCGTGGAATTCCGGCTGGAAAAAGCCGGTAAAAAAAGCGAGGTTCAGTTTTGACGCCGCGAGGGACGACATCGCGTTCTATAACGAAATGGGGATCGAAGCGGTTACTACGTTCGCGTGCTTCCTCGGCGAGGAATATTATGAGCTGTACGGCGAACACGCGGATATTTTGGGTTATGCAAACGCATTTCACACTTAGGGGATTTTATTAAAAATGACAGGACGCCGAGGACATCATTGTACAGTGTACAACGATGTCCGTTGTGTGTTGTGAAATTTATTCCGGCGATACGGGTGACCTAATATAACGCAAATGCAACTGTTGGTTGACAAAAATAACTTGCGAATTGGTAGACGAACGCCGTTTTGTATGCTATTATATGAATAATACTATTTCAAAAATATAAAAAATAAAGGAGACCAATTTATGAACAATATGAATTTGTCCGAAAAAATACAAAACCTGCGCAAAGGAAATAACCTTTCGCAGGAAGAATTGGGAGAAAAATTAGGAGTTTCGCGGCAGTCAGTTTCGAAGTGGGAATCCGGGCTTGCCATGCCGGAAATCGAAAATCTGATTATACTGAGCGAAATATTCGGTGTTTCAACGGATTATTTGCTGAAGGAGAACGAGGCTTGTCAAACCGCACCTTCGGGCGGCGAAAATCGCATAAAAGCGGAAATGTCAGCGTATGAAATCAAAGGAATGGAATTTAATATAAAATTTCTTACTATTCTTTTCACGGTTGCTTTAGTAGGATTGTACGGGCAATTTTTATTGTTATGTTTTTCAATACCATTACCAAGTACGGCGCGTATATTCGGCGTTGTGATATGTGGGATATTTTATTTTATGGGATATTTTTACCGGCTCTTCTTACAATTAAAATTGAGAAAATTTGTTTCAAAGGATATACTTGAAAAAATGATGGATTCTTCGTATTATAAAATGCTATTGAAAATTTATTACGGTTTGGTGTACTCCATACCTTTTTGGCTGATATTGTTATTTTACACGAGCAGCAGAATTATTGCGGTTATATGTTTTTTGTTTGTTGTGGCATTGGCAGGGTTCGAAATCTTCACCGTATTTGGAAAAAGATTTATGTAACGTTGGCGTTACGTTATGATTGGGATTGTACGCCTAACAACGAATTCCTCGACATCTTGTAACAATTCCAAAAATTTTTCCAACCTTTCTTCAACACCGGTGTCTATATGTGTGTAGGCCTACAAATTAAACCACGGAGGACAAAATGAACCACACACAAGCGGAACAAACGATAATGCGGCTCATGAAACCGATTTACGGATTCGCGCGCAACCGCTGCGCTTCGCTCCAAGACGCGGAGGACGTTACGCAGGAGATCTGTATGAAACTCTACCGCGCGCTGATCGTACGCAACGACATAACCGATCCCGACAAGTTCGCGTGGACGATCGCGCACAACGTTCTCGCGAACTATTACCGCGGCCGTTCGCGGCACGGAATCAACGTGCCGATCCACGACTTTGAGGAAATATTGCCGGATGACGGCGATTTCACCGCACAGATCGAAGACGCCGAAACGCTCGAACGTCTGCACCGCGAGATAGCGTATTTGTCAAAGACGCGGCGGCGAATCGTTATCATGCATTATTTCGAAGGCAAACGCCAACAGGAAATCGCGGACGCGCTCGATTTGCCGCTCGGCACTGTGAAGTGGTATCTATCCGAAGCGAAAAACGAATTGAAGAAAGGTATGGAAACCATGAGAACAAATTCAGAATTAAAATTTAACCCCATCGAATTCAGCATGATAGGAACGAACGGTTCCGCCGGATATATGGGTCAAAACGGCGTATATGTTCGTTCCGCGCTCGCGCAGAATATCCTTTATCTCACGCGCAACGAATCTATGACGGTCAACGAAATCGCCGATACGCTCGGCGTGTCGCCCGTGTTCGTCGAGAGCGAAACGGAATTTCTGGAAGAAAACTGCTTCATGCTGAAACGCGGCAAAGAAAGTTACATCGCGAACGTCATAATCAACATCCCGACGACAGAATCGAATCGTTTACAAAGCGAGATGTACGAAAAAGCGGCAGATATTTTCGCGCCCGAAATCTTCGATGCACTTGCGGCAAACGTCAAAGCGGACGATTTGAACTTCGCGTTGTGGGCGTTAGTGCCCTACATCACCGCACGGAGCGGAACGCCGGACGACAAAGTTACTTTTGAGGAAGCCGCGACGGTTCGCCCCGACGGCGGCATGAATATTTGTTATTGTTCGATAATGACCCCAGACGCCGAACCGAAGAAATACAGCGAAAGTATGAAAAAGATGGGCGGACCGAGCTGGAACGGCGACGATAATTTCCTGCTTTGGTTAATTGACACCGAATGGGGTGGCTGCCGCGTCGGGAACTATCATCCCGATTTGATGAACCGAGATACGGTTTCATTGAAAGCGTTTATTGCAGGTACGATCAGCGAGGACGAAAAAATTCGAATGGCTGAACGCGGATTTCTATCCGGCGATAAATTAAGCATAGTGCGTTTGGATCACGCAGAAGAAAATCGTTTGCGCGGTTTTGTAAATGTAATCCGCGAAAAACATCAAAAGGAATTTAATGAATTGAAATCCGAATACATTTCGGCAAAACTAAAAGACACCCCCGAACATATGCGAAAGGCAATGGCATTTGGGTTGCA
>WREN01000307.1 GCA_009779295.1 Oscillospiraceae bacterium
CTATTTCAATGATTCCTCGGTTTTGTGCGCCGTTGATTTAAAAAGCGGCAGCGTCGTTGAAATTTTAAACTGGATCAATTCGGATATCGATTCCAACTCGATGTATAATTTTGTTGTAATCAATGCGGATAAAGTCATATGCTCAGGCTACGATTACAATTATGACAAAAGCGAAATGCTTGTATTAACCAGAATACCCGACGACCAAATCGTAGAAAAATATTTATTAACATTGGCTTGCGTATATCTTGATTGGGAGATTCGGACGGCTATAATAAAATTCAACCGCAACAGCGACGAATACCGGATACAAATTCACGATTACTCGCAGTATAACACCAACGATGACAAGGGTTGGGAAAACGGTATCAACAAATTAAACATGGATTTGATTTCAGGAAATATACCCGATCTCATTATGCTTGACAGCCGTATGCCGCTCGACAGTTACGCCGCGAAAGGTATATTTATGGATTTATATAAATATATGGACAGCGACCCGAATTTCCGCCGCGAAGATTATTTCACCAATGTTTTCAAAGCGATGGAATATAACGGGAAATTATTCAGGCTTACGCCGGGTTTTAATATTCAAACGGTTGTGGCGAAAACAAGCCTTGTCGGCAATAAAACCGGCTGGACGATCGATGAATTTAACGCATTGATGAATTCGCTGCCTCCTATGGCGCTTGCCTTTGAAGACGCGACACAATCGGGTATGCTGAATAAATACTGTTCGATGATGATTGATGAATTTATCGATAAAGACACCGGAAGATGTTATTTTGACAGCGAAGGGTTCATCAAAGTGCTTGAATACGTAAAAACCCTTGATACCAAGGGTTTCTGGGAAACGATAAACTGGGAGGATATTGACGATTCGTTCTGGCAGGACAGAGAAACCGCTTACCGCGACAACCGTACTGTATTGATAGATTATTGGTTCGACAACTTCGACCAATATTGGCGCACGATGAAGGGACAATTCGGTGAAGATATAACGTTCATCGGTATGCCGACAGAGAGCAGAAACGGATCCGCTATTTACTCTTTCGTTGAGCTCGCAATGTCCGCACGAACTAAGAGTCCGGACGGCGCGTGGCAGTTCTTAAGTTACTTTTTGAGCGATGAGTACCAAAATTCCCGCGGATGGGGAATTCCCATGAAAATATCCAGATTTGAACAAATGGCTAAAGAAGCAATGGAACCGGATTGGGGCGAATTATACCCTGAAGATGGTTATGATACCCCCGGAATCACAGTACCTAAACCAATGCCTGCCAGACCTGTTGTAACAACGGAAGTTGCCGTGGAAGAAGTCGATCTCGACGGCGACGGTATAATTGATTCGCCTTCAGCGCCGGCGCCTGCTTATTATTGGGAACCGACATACTGGATAGGCAATCAGGAAATAAAAATCGGCTGGATCACGCAGGAATATGTAGACAGAGTCATGGATTTTGTAAAGAGCGTTGACCGTATTGTACGCAACGACCAAACCATGATGGAAATAATAAACGAAGAAGCCGGCGCGTTTTTCGCGGGGCAGAAATCAGCGAGAGAAACAGCGAATATAATCCAGAATAGAATACAGAATTATGTGAGCGAGAGACGGTAAAGGTACGCCCTGCTCTTCTTCCCGATACATTCAATTGCCCCGACCGCGTTAAGCACGTTTAATGCGGTTCGGGCATTTTTAATTGAAATTTTCGCCGTCATTTTAAAATCTTTCGCCGTAAAATTTTCCGGCATAGTCGGAATAATTTTATTATAATCCGCAACCGAATTGATTTCAATAACTTCGCCTATATCGACCGGAATCCTTTCCGCGCGGTGCGAACCCTTTTTGCGGTTTTCGCTCCAGCCGTCAAGTTTCCGGTATTCCTCAATATCGACCATCACTATCTTAAATCTTAGATTCGGATTGGTGAGTAAATATTTTATTTTATACAGCTCCTCATAAATAACATACGGGTTACCAATTTTAGGCGATTTATGTTTTTTTGTGATTTCTCCGCTTTCTGTATCGATCCAAATGAGCCATTTCAAACGTGCCGCGGGAAAAATTACCGTAACCGTTGTATCCTCGAGAAAACACTCAAGTTTCTTCCGCATATTATTGAACGCCGTCGTTTGGATTTCAGAAATACCTTCATCGTTTATAATATCGGCTATATAACCTTTGTATTTTATTTCATGCTTGTCTTCATCCGGTTCGAAAAATTTTTTCAGCACGGCGTGCAGCGTGCGTTCTTTATATGTACCGATTTTATTATTAATTTTTGCCACATCCTTAATTATATCGATGGGAGCCGTTACCAGCTCCCGTTTTATATTAAGCTATATATTTTTTCAATTCGCAGGATATTTCGTTTATAGGTATCGACGAAGTGATCGTAAATTCGATTGAATTATGTTCGGCGAAGTTTTTTATTTTATCCATAAATATCTCGAATGCGTTTACGTCATTGTTGCAAATTTTAAGCGCCGAGTCAATAAAAATGTGGGTTACGTCATGGTTACTCGCAAATATTCCGGCGATAAATCCGTATAATTCTACCGCGTCGCTTATCAAATATTCGTCGGTATCGATCAGCCGGGCCTGATATTTGATTTCGTGAATCAGTTTCGTCCCCTTCTCGACGCATACGACGCATCCTTTCGTCATATCTACTGCGTAATTCACCTTTTCGATCAGCATTTTAGTTTTGCCTGTACCCTTGACGCCCACAATTAAATTCACCATTTTTTATCATTCCTCCAAATTTTTTATTTATTTTTATTTTTCCCCAACAATTCAAACATATTATTCTTGTATTCCTCAACACCCGGCTGGTCGAACGGATTCACTCCGAGCATATATCCCGAAACCGCGCATGCAAGCTCGAAGAAGTACACCATATAGCCGAAATTAGCCGCGTCACGGCTGTCAAGTTCGAACAGGATGTTAGGTACGCCGCCAGAAACGTGAGCCATCACAGTGGCCTTAAACGCGCATTTATTGATGTCATGCATACTTAAATGCTGCTTGGAAATATAATTGAGTTCATCGAGATCGTCGGCATCGTTTTCTATGAAGATGGCTTTGTCCGAATTTTTGATAAATATGACAGTTTCGAAAATATTTCTGTTACCGGCTTGTATTATCTGTCCGAGCGAATGTAAATCGGTAGTGAACGTCACGGATGCCGGGAAAATTCCCTTGCCGTCCTTCCCTTC
>WREN01000308.1 GCA_009779295.1 Oscillospiraceae bacterium
AGCCCCATTAGTATATCATATGCCTTCCCCTTTGTCAAGACTTTTTTTCTTTAAATTTTTGTGAATAATATGTGTTGAAAATGTGTGCAAAACTTCCTCTTGCGCTTTTCTTCTTTTTATGGTGAAGTGGGTTTATTTGAATATAGTATATCCATCTTTTAAATAATTATTAATTTTCAAAATATCATACCCGCTTTGTGTCAATATTTTTGCGAGATTGCCGGGATTTAAATAATTACTGCTGTCCGCGCTTAAAATCGCGGTCAGTATTCGATTTTCATAACTGTAACTTTTTACGAGCGGATTTGTTAATTGTGCAATGTCAATTCCTTCATCAAAAGTAATTTTGTACTCCGCATAACAGATTTCGTTCAGTTTGTAAATCGGTTCGTAAACGTCAAGCACGTTTAAACGTTCCTTTATCAATTCAAAATCCATCGGTTCCGTGAGTTTTATATCCATAAATTCGCATAAACTTTCGGTGCCGATTGATAACGGCATCGTGAAAACCATCTTAGGACGCGGATTGTATCCTTCTGAATACAAAACGGGAATTTTCGCGCGTATCATCGCGCTTTTCATCGTGCGCATTAAATCGAGGTGGGAAATGAATTTCAAACTTCCCGTTTTTGAAAACTTTATCCTCACGGACACCATTTACATTCGCCTCCCATTTTGTTTGCTCCGCACGCCGAACACATTTCCGCGCAATTCGGCGTCGCTTGATTTTTGTACGCCTTTTCTCTTTCGTGCCATAAAAATTCTTTCCTCACACCGCAGTCAATGAAATCCCACGGCAATGCTTCACTTTCAGCAAATGCACGGGTTGACGGTTCAATTCCCGTTTTTTCAAACGCCGACATCCATTTGTCGTAATCGAAAAACTCATCCCAGCCGTCGAATTTGATTCCGTCTTTGTGGGCTTGTAATAATACCGCGCCCAAATTTCGGTCGCCGCGAGCAAATACCGCTTCAATCCGGCTGACTTTCGCTTCGTGCCAATTGTACTTGATCCGTTTATCTTTCCGGAGCTTATCGCCGAGATACTTTTGCTTGGCAATCAACTCTTCAAGCGGTTCCTGCGCGTCCCATTGGAACGGAGTGAACGATTTCGGTACGAAACATGCTAAGCTTACTGTGATTTGCTTCATACGGATTTTCCTGCACAACTCTACGATTCCGTCCAAATCCTCATAAGTTTCGGTCGGCAACCCTACCATGAAATAAAGTTTCACTTGATTCTTTCCGACAGCAGACGCGGTTTCACACGCTTTGATTATATCTTCTTCGGTGACGTTTTTGTTTATCGCGTCGCGTAAACGCTGCGTTCCGGCTTCAGGCGCGAACGTCAATCCCGCCGTTCGCACGGTCGAAATTTTATCCATCAACTCGCGCGTGAAACTGTCCGCTCTCAACGACGGCAACGATAAATTGATTTTGTTTGTGTCCGTCCAATTCAATAAAATGTCCGTCAATTTATCAAGCCGGCTGTAGTCGCTGATACTCAGCGACGATAGCGAAATTTCATCATAACCGCAGTTTTCGTACAAATTACGCGCTTGTTCGTTCAAAACTTCCGGCGATTTTTCCCTAACCGGACGGTTTATCATACCCGCTTGGCAAAAACGGCATCCGCGTATGCAACCGCGGTATACTTCCAGCATTATTCTGTCGTGGACGGTTTCAATATACGGCATTACCAAATGCTTCGGGAAGAACGCGGAATCCATATTTTTTACAATACGTTTTTTAGTTTTATTATTCAAAGCCGGAACATAGAATCCTTCCAGTTTCGAAACTTCTTGCAAGAATTCCGCTTTCGTTGATCCTTTCATATCTACATACAAACGTAGAAATTCAACCAACGCTTCCTCGCCTTCGCCGACCAAAAACACATCAAAAAAATCCGCAATCGGTTCAGGATTGTAAGCACACGGTCCACCGCCAATTATAATCGGATCGGTTTCGCTCCTGTCTCGACCCAACAGCGGAATCCCCGCGAGATCAAGCATGTTCAAAACGTTCGTATAGCACAATTCATACTGCAAAGTAAATCCGACAACGTCAAAGTCGCGGACATTATCGCCGCTTTCTAACGCGTACAACGGGATATCATTCTCTCGCATTTTTTCTTCCATATCGACCCACGGCGCGAATACCCGTTCGCACCACATGTCCGGTTCGGCGTTGACAATGCTGTATAGAATCCGCATGCCCAAATTCGACATGCCGATCTCATACGTGTCGGGAAAACAAAATGCCATCCGGCATTTGATTTCTTCTTTGTTTTTGATAATTTGCCCGTATTCGCCACCGCAATATCTGCCGGGTTTTAGGACAGTTCGCAATATTCGGTCAAGTTTTTTATTCATTTGAATCCTTTCAAGGTAACGGGCGAACAAAGTTCGCCCCTACGTTTATTCCCATTCCTTTTCCATAAAACACGCGTCGCAGCCGAGATTTTTATAACCGCACTTCTCGTATAACGCGCGCGCCGCAGCGTTATCGCCGCCGGTGTAGAGCCGCATACCTATCGCGCCTGCTATACCAAATCTTCTGTATTCCGGTTGTGTCCAAAGTTCGTCGATGAAGAAGTGTCCCGGCGCTTTACGGCTGCCGACCTTTGGAATATACACCGCCGAAACATATCCAACGAATTTAACGCCAAAATTGGCGCTGTCAACTTTTGCGGCGAAGATATATAAATTTTCGTTCGCGAGCGTTTTGAACATTTCATCATATTCGCGCGGCAACGCAAGTTCTTCCGCGGTTTTCTCGCGTCCGTTCCCGCGTATGAACGTCAAATCCTCGAACATGCCGTAATTTGTTTTGTCGATTCTTTCGATAGTAAAATCCATTATATAAACAACCTCGCGATAATCACCATCGGTATGCTCCAGAACAACTGATACAAGGCGACGTAGAACGAATTCACCTGATCGTCGAGTCCGAGCGACATGATGAATACCATTATTATCACGCTTATAATCATCGCGAACATTTTAACGACAAGATTAGTTCTGGTTATCTGCAAAACTTTATCGCACATCGCGAATGTCTGCAAAAGTGATTTAGTCGAGCCTTTTGAAATGATTCCGCTTTCGATACGCGCCTCAGTTTCGATTTGATCTTCAAGCCCTCTGCACCTGAT
>WREN01000309.1 GCA_009779295.1 Oscillospiraceae bacterium
CGTGCAGAGGAAAACCCTTATGGGCGTACCCGTCGTATAGTACAGTTGCGCCAAAACTCCCGCTGTTGACGTTGTAGGCGCTGAAGCACCCGATATCGGCGTTGGCGGCGTTCCCGCCGGTCCTGTGCTTCCTTTCAAATCCGTGTATGTATAACTCGGTTCGCCCTGCACTCTCACGCCGAGTTGCGTTCCGTTCCAGTTGTACTCTATGCTTTTGCCGGGCGGTCCTGACGACGCTTCCGGAATGTCCTCAATCCACTTTTTGCCGATAACATCCGTCACCGCGTTATCAATTGTCAAACCCTTATGTACGCTGTTGTAATTTGCCATTTTTTCACCTTCCCACCAAGAAATTTTCGCCGTCCTCGGTCATGAACGCCTCACCGTCAGACGTGAAAAACGCCTCGTTGTCGTTCCACGAACCGTCAGCAGACTGCCCGTACAGCGAGATTCTGTATTCGCCGTCGCCATGCACCAGATGTGTGTCGTATATCTCGAACGTGCGTTCCGTGTGTTCAGGCGTTGCGCTCGCGTAGTGGACGAGCTGCCCGATTCCCAAGCCCCACGGCTCGCCCTCTTTCGTCGCGCGGACTTCCGACTGTAACATATTCATGTCCGCGCTGTACGTTACCGTGATTGCTTCGGTCAGCCCGATCCGCGAACTGCTGCAGCTGAATATGATTTCCGGCGCAGCCATTTCAAACGCTCCAGATTCCGGCGACCGTCTTCACGAATACCTTCAAGCCTTTAACTCCGTCGCCGCTGTCCGCCGCGTCAAGGTCTGCGCCCGTAATCGTGCATTGGATCGCCGTGTCAGCCGCGAATTCGCCATCGCCGCTCGTGTTCGTGCTGCCGCCGTCCGTCGGTATCAATACGCCCGCCGTGTGCAGTGAATTTTCGTTCGGCACCGCGCGGACCATATACTCTACAAACGGTTCGTCGCTCATGAAACTGATCGTCGAAACATCCTTGCCCGTAACTTTCGATATTTTCGCAACGTCCGGACCGCTGACCGTAATCACCGGAACGGCGGAGTTCAACGTTATCGACGCGGAAACTGCCGCAGACGCGTTGTGTACGTCGTCGCGCAGTTTGACGTATACAGTTTTAAGCCCGTCGCCGTAGGGCAATGTAACAGTTTTCAACGTGTTGAGCGTCTCCCACGACGCGCCGCCTTCCGAAGCCGCGCCGTCTATGCCCCAGATAAGCATTTGGTAGCCCGTCGTAACGGGGTCCGCCGTGCCGATGGTAAGCGTGACCGTCTGCCCAGCCGTGTATGCCGCCCCGCCGTTGATTTTAAGCGTCACGTCCTGCGGCGGTGTTGTGTCTAATGTTATATTAAAATATGCCGACATTTTTATTCATCTTCCTTTTCGTTTTCGTTTGTTTGTAATAAAATATAAAAATACGCGCCGGGGCGTTCGTAAATTAACTTTCTGCCGAGATAGATCCGTTTTATCCCCATCCGCCCGCGGAAAAACTTGTTTAACTTCATGTTTCGAAATTTAAAAACAGCCATTTTGTCAACCCTCAATGCAATATATGGTATCGTCGTCCGGAATTATTTCATCGTAATCTTTTTGAAAGCCGACCCATATATTTTTTATTTGCTCCGACGAAACAATATATATTACCGTAGGCGGCAAAACGCCCGGAAGCAGGCTCGGCTCGATATATGCGTTGAAAATATACGTGCTTATCTGATCGCCGAAAGCGTTTAAAAATCTGAGTTCCAACTGCACATTGCCGGAAACGCCAGTAATATGTTTGCTTAATTTAACGGTCACTCTGTTACCGCTGATTTTTATGTTGCCCGTCTGTGTGACAGTGCCGCCGTTTTCGAACCGAGCGATCAGTATGACGGTTTCGGCTTCGACCGGCTGCCCGTTATAGAAAACTTTTATGCTCAATACAGTGTCGTCATACTGCTTTAAAATTTTTGTGTCCGTGTAACCGCCGTACAGATCAACGGCGAACGACTCAATTCGAACCATTATTTTTTCACACCCGTTTCGTTTTTCCAACCGTCCATGAATACCTGATAAATTGCTAACATCTCTTCAAATCTCTTTTTTTCGACGAAAAGATATTCGGCGATTTCCCCTTCTTCGATCCGTTTGATTACATTTCCGTACTCAATATTTAACCGTCCGTATTCGATTGTGTCGTCGCTTTCGGTATATGTTTCCTCAATGTTTGATACGCGTTTGCCGTCCGCAAATATTGTTTTTACAATTTTTCTTGTCATGATTATTGCTCCTCCTCAAAAATAAATGTTATAAATTCTTCAAGTAACGTAACGTCGTTTACCGACAGTTTGATGTTCTCGCTTTCGTGTATTACGGGTTTGATATATTCCAAATCAATCTCTAAATTTAACAGCTCTTTGAATTTTTCTTGATATTCCGCTCCAAAGTCCGGATATTTTTCCCGTAACTTTTGGTTTTCATCGTTGAAATATTTAAGCTCATCCTGAACTTTATTGATAAATTTTCTTACCCAGTAGTTACATTTCAGCGACAAGTCCGCCGCCGATAATTTCTGAAATGCCGGTAATGCGTTTAATATTTTTGCAAATGTCAGTTTCATGTTAATAACCTGCCTTTATATTTTTATGTTCTTGCTAAGCCGACTCTTCTTATTACTGCCATAATTTCATTTAATTTGTTGATAATATCAGTATTTGTTGCAGAACTTGAAATATTTGCGAGAGTAGTCTGGTTCACGGGCGCTATCCCATAAAAACCAATTAATGAACTTTGAGAATTACCTATCCGTGCGCTTGTACTCCCGATATAAACACTCGCCCAGTAATATGAACTTGAACCGAGTGTTGTATAATATGATGTGCTGCTGTGCGGTATTAAACTTCCATATTGATCCGTATATGAATAATAACTCGAACCGCCGAAAGTTACTTTTGTATCTATCGTTAGATTTTTTATATACCCGTATTGCCACTGATAATTCGTACTCCCCAAATAATAACCTGACGATGAAGCAGGATTTAGAGAACCCGAAGATAAAGATATTAACCCGGTGATAAAGTTATTCGTAAGATTTGGCGTATTTGACGTGTTCGTTATCGAAGAAAGAAGCAACGCGATTTTTGGTTGACTGAATAGAGCGCATGATACTCATGAGTTTC
>WREN01000310.1 GCA_009779295.1 Oscillospiraceae bacterium
AAACATCAAACTCATAAATTCGGAGTTGAAAAAATACAGCGAGGAACTCGCGGAACGTCCGCAGATTATCGTCGCGAACAAAATCGACATATTGGATGAAGAGATCGTTAATCTCAAGGAGTTCGAACGATTTATAGACGCAGCAGAGTATGAACTGGTTTACATTTCTGCTGCGACAATGGAAAATATTCCGACGCTGATTAATATGATTGCGGAAAAGTTGAAATTTCTGCCCGATATTAAAATCTACGAAACGGAATATATTAAACCGGAAATTGATTCAGGACGCGAAATCACAATACAAAATGTAAACGGCGTATATACTGTCGAAGGTGATTGGCTGTACAGATTGATGGGTTCCATCAACTTCGAAGACAACGATTCGCTGAAGTATTTCCAGAAGGTGCTTTTGAACAGCGGCATCATTGCCGCGCTTGAAGAAAAAGGCGTCCGCGACGGAGATACGGTCAGTATATATGACTTTGAATTTGATTTTATAAAATAATTAAGGATGGTATAAAAATTATGATGAATAAAATAATGCTTGGCAATGAAGCCATAGCGCGCGGATTGTACGAGGCCGGGTGCCGGCTCGTGTCGAGTTATCCGGGCACTCCGAGCACGGAAATAACTCAGTACGCTTCTGAGTACAACGAGATATACGCCGAATGGGCGCCGAATGAGAAAGTCGCGATGGAAGTCGCATTGGGCGCGTCGATAGCGGGCGGCAGGGCGTTCTGCGGAATGAAGCACGTGGGATTGAACGTCGCGGCGGATCCGTTATTCATCGGGTCGTACATCGGCGTGAACGGCGGAATGGTAATTGCCGTTGCGGATGACCCGGGTATGCACTCGTCGCAGAACGAGCAGGATTCGCGCTATTACGCGCGCGCGTCTAAGACGCCGATGCTTGAACCTGCTGATTCGGGCGAATGTTTGAACTTTACTAAGAAGGCTTTTGAATTTTCAGAAGCGTTCGATACGCCCGTGATAATCAGGTTGAGCACACGCGTTTCGCACTCGCAGAGCATAGTCGAAATTGGTGAACGCACCAATATCGACATAAAAGAGTACGCCAAAGATCCGGCGAAGCGCGTTATGATGCCTTCGTACGCGAGGGGAAGACACGTAATCGTTGAGGAACGGCTCAAACAATTGACCGAATATTCCGAAACCTGCGAGTTTAATACAATAGAGAATAACAACACTAAACTTGGAATAATCACGTCCGGAGTGGCGTATCAATACGCCAAAGAAGCGTTCGGCGACAGCGCATCGTATTTGAAATTGGGTATGGTTTACCCTCTGCCGGAAAAGTTAATCGTTGACTTTGCGGCTAAATTTGAACGTGTTATCGTGGTTGAAGAACTCGACGACTACATCGAATCGCACTGCAAGGCGCTCGGGTTGGATGTAGACGGAAAGAACGTTCTGCCAATCTGCGGCGAATTCTCGCAGGAAGTAATCTCTGAGAACCTGCTCGGCAAGACCGCCGAATATAAAAAGCTGGACGTAAACATTCCCGTGCGTCCGCCTGTGCTTTGCGCGGGCTGCCCGCACCGCGGCGTGTTCTACCTGTTCAAGAAGCTGAAACTGTTCGTCAGCGGCGACATCGGCTGTTATACGCTCGGAGCGGCGCCACCGTTGAACGGCATGGATACTACATTGTGCATGGGCGCGTCGATTTCCGCTATGCATGGTTACAATAAGATACGTCCCGAAAGCGCAAAACAAAGCGTCGCGGTCATCGGCGACTCAACATTCATGCACTCGGGCATAACGGGGCTTATCGACATCACGTACAATAAGGGAATCTCAACGGTCGTAATCCTCGACAACAGTACGACGGGCATGACCGGACATCAGGATAATCCGAGTACAACGCACACTCTCAAAGGCGAAGAAGTAGAGCAGATAATGATTGAGGACATCTGCCGCGCTTCGGGAGTTAAGAATATCCGAATCGTTGACCCGTATGATATAGTTGAATTTGAAAATGTTTTGAAAGAAGAGTTAACAGTCGCCGAACCGTCCGTCATCATCGGCAGGAGACCGTGCGCACTACTTAAATACGTCAAACACGCGCCGCCGTTGAAAGTAAACGCGGATAAATGTGCCGGATGTAAGGCGTGTATGCAGATTGCCTGTTCGTGCATAAGTGTAAAAGATAAAAAAGCCGTAATAAATTCAACGCTTTGCAAAGGCTGTAATTTATGCGCTAAACTGTGCCGTTTCGGCGCTATAGGAGGTTAAAATTATGTCAAATACAAAAAATATAATGATAGTAGGCGTCGGCGGACAGGGCTCATTGCTCGCGAGCCGAATAATCGGCAACGCGGTGTTACTGCAAGGTTACGACGTGAAAGTTTCGGAAGTACACGGAATGGCGCAGCGGGGCGGCTCTGTCGTCACGTATGTTAAATACGGCGAGAAAGTCTATTCGCCCGTGATATGCAAAGGCGAAGCGGATATAATTCTGTCGTTTGAGCAGCTTGAGGCGGCGAGATACGTTTCGTATCTCAAGCCTGACGGCATAATAATCACGAACACACAGCAAATAAATCCCATGCCCGTAGTAGCAGGCACGGCTGAATACCCGCAGAATCTGCACAACGATATTGAATCGTTAGGAATCAAAATCATTTCCGCAGATGCGTTGGAATTGGCGGTTCAGGCAGGGAATGACAAAGCGGTCAACGTAGCGCTGATTGGGTTGATGTCCGCGTTTTTGGGCTTTGACAACGATATTTTTATCCAGGCTATAAAAATGTCAGTGCCAGAAAAATCGTTGGAAGTAAATCTAAAAGCGTATGAGCTGGGAAGGAACTATCAATATGTATGACCGATATATAGAAACGTTAGACAGGGAAGAGTTGAAGAAACTTCAATCAGAAAGATTAGTAAAGAAGTTACAACAAGTTTACGCGAACGTTAAACCTTACCGCGAAAAAATGAGTATCAAACCGGAGGACATTAAATCTGTTGACGATTTATACAAATTACCGTTCACGACCAAGCAGGATTTGCGCGACAACTACCCTTACGGAATGTTCGCGGTGCCGATGAGCGAAGTGGTGCGTATACACGCTACATCCGGTACAACCGGAAAACAAACCGTCGTCGGTTACACTAAAAACGATTTAGAA
>WREN01000311.1 GCA_009779295.1 Oscillospiraceae bacterium
ACGATTTTGCTATATCGGGATTGTCCGTTCGTTAATGCCGTATAGACTGTAGTAGCTTCGGCAAGGCAGGGTATTGAACGGGAAATAAACAGAGATGTATGTTTTTCTATATTTTTGGTAGCACAATTGAGTATAATTAAATAAGTAAAAGTCAAAACCACCCTGCCCTCGAAGGAGGGGAATTTAAAACGCGCCATTCCCCTCCTTGGAGGGGTGCCCGAAGGGCGGGGTGGTTAAACTATGAGGTGAGAAAAATGAAACTGCCGAAGATGATAATATTCGATTACGGGCATACGTTAATTTATGAAGAGAAAGCTGATTATATTAAGGGTAACGCTGAAGTATTGAAACATGCAATAAAAAATCCGCGCGGCGTTACGGGTAAAGACGTGCAAAATAAAGCCGACGAAATCCTTTATGAAATACGGAAAAATAATAGCATACTTGAAATGCACAATTTTAATTTCAGCAGGTTGTTATTTGAACTTTTTGACGTTGAATTTTCAATGTCTCCGATAGAAATCGAAAAAATATTATGGGACAACGCCGCGCCCGGGACATTAATGCCGGGCATAGAAACGCTGATTGATTACATAAACGAGCGCGGAATCCGCAGCGGTGTAATGAGCAACATTAGCTTCTCTGAAGAATCTCTCATTGAAAGAATCAATAACGCTTTGCCCGACAATAAGTTTGAGTTTATAATTGCTTCGAGCGCATATTGTTTCAGGAAACCGCATCGGTTTATCTTTGAAATCGCGTTAAACAAAGCGAAACTATCGCCGGATGAGATTTGGTTCTGCGGGGACAACACGGCGGCGGATATTATAGGTGCGTCGAACGCGGGGATGTTTCCGGTTTGGTACGACAGCCCGCTTGAATGTCATTACCGCTGGAAGTCGAATGAAACGCCCACTTGCGAACATTTGCACATCCGCGAGTGGGACGAGTTGATCGGTATCCTTAATTAACTCCAGGAATAACTAAAATTAATTAATTCATTTAAAAAATTAAAACCTATAGCGTAGAGTACAATCAAGCTTATAATAGATAAAACAATTCCCGCTGCCATAATAATTAAATTTGCGCGAGCCATATTCCGTTTATTTATTTTTCTGCATCCGCCGACCGCCCAGACTATAGTCAATATAAACCCGATAAGAGGGAGAGCCAATAAAATATATATCCCGATATATCCTAAAGTCGAAATCGGTTCGTATTCACTGCCGCGCATCGGGGATTGAGTTTGCGGTTGGTTATAGGACGGCGGAGGATCATTGTATGTATTTTGTTGTTTCGGTTGCTGAAAAGTAGGCGGAGGAGGTAACGGTTGATTTCGCGGCGGAGGCGGATCAAGCGTTAAAACGGGTGGCGCGGGCGTATTGGTTACTTCCGGGTTTTTCTCAACTTCTTTTTCTTTGATTACGGCGCCGCATTCGGTGCAAAATTTATGTTCGCCTGTTAATTCCGCGCCGCATTCGGTACAAAATCTTTTTGGTTTTGTTTGATTATTCAATTCCCTTCACTCTTTCTATATTAATGTTATTACATTATACAATATTATTTTGAAATTGTAAATAGGCTATAACCAAAAATGCAAAATTACATCGTACTTTCTGTACGGGCGTTATTTTTTAACCGCGCTGAATAATTTACGCCAAAAGTCATATCGGTACGGATGGTAAAATTCTTTCATCATATTGACGGTTTCAGGCGAATAACCGCACATTTCGCCGATCGACTCAATATAATGCGTTGTATTGTCAGCCATATGATATTCGCAAACGTTCGGAATTTTCAAATCGTCCGCAGAATTGAATTTTACGGTTCCCTTGCGGATTTCATAATGCAAATGCGAACCTGTTGAATCGCCCGTCGAACCTTCGGTTCCGATAGTCTGCCCGGCGATTACGCTGTCTCCCGCCTGAACCAATCGTTCCGAAAGGTGACAGTAATAGCGCGTAAATCCGTCGCCTGATTCAACCGCGATATAATTGCCCCACGAAGGATCAACCTGCGAGCGCACGACTTTCCCGCCGTAAACGGTAATAATTTCTTTATCCGTACCGACCAAATCAACGCCGTAATGGTATTCGGAACCGCGCATACCGTACGGCGACGTTAATCTGACAATGCCTTCTTTATATGGTAACAACATAATTTTCCGCCTCCTGATTATATTATATCATACGAACAGATGTTTGTCAAGATGAATTTTCAAGTTTTTGTAATAATCTTCCTCAAATTCATTCAGCGTCGCATATATTTCATTTTTGTGTGCAGCCAATACCGCGCCGTAGGTTATATGCAAAACCTGCCGCGCGTCGTCGTGGTCTAAAAGATTTGAATCAATAATTGTAGGAATGTTCGCCGCGTTTTCGGTGATATGATACAACTTCTTCGCTTCCGCGAGATTCACCAATGCCGTTTTGAAAATTTCACGGAATAACGACGGATTCTTCTGCGCGATTACCCGCAGCGCCTCAAGCCAATTGGTTCCGGCGGTTTTGATATGAACGTTGCGTCCGGTCTCTTTATATATGATAGGATACACCGCGAGTTTATCGCTGCCCGAATGGATGCTCAGTTTATATCCCATCATTTTAGCAATTTTAGCGTGAATCTTAAATTCATCCTCGAACTGTTTCAAATCGCCGCGGTAATCGATGCCTTTTTGGAATTCTCCGCAGAATTTGGGCGCAAGGCTGATGAGTTCAACGCCCGCTTTCTTTAGTTCGTTCGCGATGAAGTAATGAGCTTCCGGCGAAGTAGTGAATGAAGTTTCGTCGATTGACATCTCGAAATCGATATTAGTGCCGCGGATAAACGAATTGTAAATGTCGATAGCGTGTTTTACCGCGCCGTAATAGATATTGATTATATTTTTAATATTATCACTTGTATAAATAAGTCCGTCGATATCTTTGTTCAGGTATTCTTCTTCTAAATTTTCATAAATACCTTTTCCGATATGCGACGAACAGTCGAGCGTTATCATCGAAAAACCAACTTCAAGCGCGTATTTAACTTCCTCATGCGTTTTCAAATGGTCGCCGTCCGCTCCGTAACCTTTTTTGTATCCCTCTTGAAAAACCGCCCATACCCCCGCCGACAACACATCGTCGTATGTTCGGTTAGTCAA
>WREN01000312.1 GCA_009779295.1 Oscillospiraceae bacterium
GAAGCGATACAAGCGATACAGGACAGGATGAATGAACCGCCGCCGGAACAGCCGGACGAGAGCGATGCGGATGACATATTAAATATATTATTAGGAGTTGAAAAAAATGGATGAAAGAATATACGCGGCGGCGGAATTACGCAGGGCTGTACAATACGCTATAGGCGACGTCGAGGACGAGAGCCTGATGATGGAGTTCGCGAGCGTTTACGAGAAGTGGGAGACGGGCAAACAGTACGCCGCGGGCAAGATTATCAAATACGGCGTCAACCAATGGGGCGAAACGCAGTTGTGGAAGGTCATATCGCCTCATACAAGTCAGCAGTCATGGGCGCCGGACACGGCGGTATCGCTGTACTACCGGATAGGTTTTACGGACAGCGGCATACCGATCTGGACGCAGCCTAACGGAGCGCACGACGCGTACGACAAGGGCGACAAAGTCGAACACAAAGGCAATATATGGGAATCCGACTACGACGGCAAAAACGTTTGGGAGCCGGGAGTTTATGGTTGGGAGGAAGTGATGAATTGAGAAAGATCGTCACACCCGCGCAATTGAGCCGCAAGTTTGCGATGATCATGTACATAACGTTCGCGGTCATGTTCCTGTTCGCTATGCACGAGTGTTTCGTCAACAAAACGTATTTCCACATACCGCTGTTTTCGTTTTTCATCATTTCGTTCCTCATTGGACTGCTCAGCGCGATTAAATTTAAGTTCAGCCTTGAAACGCGGGTGCTGTACGTCAACATAGCTATCATCATATTTTGCATATCGTCCAACCTGCTGTTCGTCATGGAACTCGTGCCGAAGGCGAGCTTCATCCGAACCATGCTGATTTTGGTACTGATGCTGATATACCTGTTCTACAGACTGACGGTAATCAACTGGCTCAAGCAAGAGGCGGCTTTGATGATGAAGGAGGTTGAATCGCTGTGAATACGGAACAGATTTTAACGATCGTCTTGACGGCGGCGGGTTCGGGCGGGTTCGTGGCTATAATCAACGGAATATTCGGAAAACGGAAAAGCAAAGCTGAGGTTGCCGACATAATGATTAAAAAATCGATGGAAATTGAAGAAATAGCGACAAAACGATATTTAGACACCAATGAAAGGCTGGCAGTGGCAGAAAGTAAAATGTTTGAAATGCGCGACGAACTGCACGGTCTGAAAAAGGAAATAGAACTGCACACTAAATACGCTAACATGCTCAAAAAAATATTGGACAAGTACCAGATAGCGGTACCGGAATGGGAGGATTTTGCGAATGGGAAAGCAGCCGGATTCGGAGAGTAAACGCCAAAAAGAAAATAAACCGCCGTTTTCAAACTTTTTGCTTATATGGACGTTCATCGTCGTCAACCTGTTCATCGTCGCTGTGCTGACGGCGTTCATCGTGACAGGCAGCGAGCCGGTGACACTGATCGTATCCGTGTTTGCGTTCTTTGGGTTCGAGTGCGGTATCATGGGCTGGATAAAAACAAGCTCTAAGAAAAAGGAGGACGATAAAGATGACGGAAACGACCCTTCCGTTTGATTCAAAGGTTATATTGACTTTGAATCCTAAAAAACCGGTAACGATGTATTCGAAAATCGTACCGAACAGCTTTAAAGCTACAAAAGACGTCGCAAGCTACGCATTAAAAGGGCAGCCGATAAAACCATGCAAAGCTATGCGAACCGGAGTTCCTTTAGGTATTACGGCGCACAATACAAACGACATACCAAAACTCTCGGGGGGCTATAAAACTCCGGCGGAGCAATACGCGGCAGCGACTTGGAACTGCAATATGGGCGGGGCTATCGTGCAATACTACGTTTCTCCCGGCGTTACGTGGCAGCTTCTCAGCGATATAGAACAGGGCTGGCATTCCGGAGCTGGGTCAACTTATAAAACGGGCAACCGCGGAACCCAAATATCAGGAAACTTAGACACGATTTCGATTGAGATAATCGGGTCGTCCTCCGAAGCGGAAGAAACGGGCGCGATACTAATGGCGTTTTTGTGTAAGAAACACAAACTTGAACCCGCGCTTGATATTTACCCGCATAAATTCTGGAGCGGTAAGCAATGCCCGATTTGGATTCTGCCCCGCTGGGATAAATTCATCGCGACGGTAAAAGCCAATATATCGCCTGCGGCTAATCCCGTCAGCCCGCCGGTAACGTCAAAACCGGACAGATACGCCGTTTCGGGTCTAACGCTGATTCGCGCTAAAAATCCTCAAATCAAATACGTTGACGGCAGCAAGCTGAACCAACCGTACCCGAATTATATTAACGCCGGATTCTGGGGTACTTTCGACGAGGGTATTACTCTACCCGGCGCGAATCTGTGCGCGGATATAGATTTCACGAAACTGCACAGATTACAGAAATATTACCTTGAAAAGGTTACTAAAAACGGCAAGCTCGTATTCAATTGCATGGACAACTTTGTTAAGCAATTTAAAGGTAAGAACGTATCTACGTTGGTGATACCCGAAACAGGCAAACCGTACATAAAGGCGTTTAACGGGTTCGGGGGGGCGGTCAAATACGGCATATCAGGTATGCCAGTGATCATCGGCGGTAAAGACGCGAGTTGGACTAACGACGTATTACCGCAGGGTTGGGATTCAAGTCCAGTGTACGCGACGTACCGTAACTTTGCAGGAATACGCGACGGCGAAGTTTGGATCATATTCGGAGCTTCAAAAACCGCGAACCACATATCAACGTCTGAAACGTTCAACGCCTTGAAGGGCGAAGGCTTTAGTGACGTAATAGCATTGGACGGCGGCGGCAGTTTCGTCGTTAAGGAAAACGGCAAAATTACGGCGGCTACTACAGGTGACAGAAGGATTAATAATATCTTAACGTGGGAGGTATAACAAAATGAACATTGACATAACACAAATCATTCTCGCGCTCATAGGAGTGCTGACTACTATTCTTACAATCACGGTGATACCGTGGATCAAAACAAAAATCGGATCAAAACGCTGGGAGCAGCTTACAGAAATAGCATTTATCGCCGTTTACGCGGCTGAGCAGATGGCTAATGCCGGGCTGCTTGAAATGGGAATAAGTAAATTAGATTACGC
>WREN01000313.1 GCA_009779295.1 Oscillospiraceae bacterium
CGATGCTGGAACGTTCGCGGGAACGCGGCGGCTTCGCGCTCGGGTCGGGCAACAGCATACCTAATTATGTTCCGTATGACAACTATATCGCGATGATTGCGGCGGCGACGATGAATTAAAAACAAAGGACGATGAATAATCGTCCTTTTTATTTGTAAACATTTTATTAAATTCATCATATTATATTGACAATCATAGTAATATGTGCTATAGTATACTAAAACGATAACAACGGAGGTATGTATGGAAAATTCATCAGAGCTCTTACGAGGGCACACAGATACAGTCGTATTGAGTATTCTCATCAAAAGTGACAGTTACGGTTACGAAATCCGCAAAATAATTCAGGACAAATCAGATGAAATGTTCGAACTCAAAGAAGCGACATTGTATTCAAGTTACAAGCGGCTTGAACAGGACGGCTACATCGAATCGTACTGGGGCGACGAAACCCAAGGCGGTCGGCGGAAGTATTACAAAATCACACGCGCGGGCATTGAACTATACCAGCAAAACATCAAAGACTGGCGCATGACGCAAAAAATATTAAATAAGTTGTTGGGGGAATGAAAAATGAATATGAAAGAAAAGATTTTTGTAGACAGACTATTCGCGGAGTATGAAAACACGCAGGAGATAATCGATTTCAAAGAAGAAATCACAATCAATTTACAAGAAAGAATAAAAGAATTTATGTCAAAAGGAATGAACGAGGATGAAGCGTTCGAGAAAACTACGGCGGAACTCGGCGATATTACGCAAATCGCAGATAACATCGGCAAGCAGAAGAAACACGAAGCAATCAGCCAGATGTATATGGCGACAAGACCGCCTATAAAAAAATGGCAAGCAGCGTGGTTTTCAATTTGCGGTGGATTGTCGTTATTTGCTTTGGTAATATCAACATTGATGTTTTTCTTTTATAAACCATCGTATCTATTTTTAATACCGTTACTTATTTTACCTTTTACAGGAGGAATTTTCACATACCTTGGTTTAACGGTAGAAACGCGCAGTAATTATCCTATGGCAAAAAAACGAGCTTCAATATATGGAGTAGGCGCATTTATAATATTAATAGATATATGGCAATTCTTTTTTACGTATTTTTCTTATAGTCAAATAATACCATCAATAATGTTTTCCGTAACAATATTACTGCCGGTATTGATGGTATTACCGTACATGATCCTAACCGAAAAAAACAGAAAGAAACCATGGGTTTTAAAGGAAATGGAACACTGGCAAGAATTTTATAAAGTTGATCCTAAAAACGCAATAAAATTCGGTCTTATATCCGGAGCTGTTGGATTTTCGGCGGTAATTTTGTTTATAGTATTGGGCGTGTTAATAGGTTTTCAATACTCATGGATTGTTTTTGTAATTTTGATGCCGATAGAAATGATCTTAACTACAATTTTGTTTAAAAAATAATTTAACAACTAAAATAAAAATAAATAACCGATAATATATTGTATTACGGTTATTTTTATTGTATAATATAATAAAAATAGTTCATTAGGAGGTTTAATCTAAATGCAAAAGATATTAAATTACGGCAAAGTGTACGGTATTGTAGATACCATGGGAGGTGAATTGATCTCCTATAAAAACGACGGCAAGGAATACTTATGGACAGGCTTGAGTGAGTATTGGGCGAGTCACACGCCCGTTTTGTTCCCGACTGTAGGCGTATGCAAAGACGAGAAAGTAATCATCGAAGGCGGCGAATACTCATTGAAACGCCACGGATTCGCGCGCAAAAGCGAATTCATCTTGAAGGAGATAACCGACGATACCGCGGTATTTGAATTGTTGTACAGCGATGAAACGCTGAAGCAATACCCGTACAAATTCAGTCTTACGGTAACGCACAAAATCAACGAATCGGGTTTCCGAACGGAATATAACGTTGAGAATTTGGACGATAAAGAAATAATGTTCGCGATTGGCGGGCATCCGGGATTTCTTTTGGATTCGATTGAGAATTACAAACTGATTTTCGAAACGAAAGAGAATTGCAAAATGTATTACACCGATTCGAACAGTTGCATGGATGAAAATTTACTCCACGCGAAAAAACTTGAGAACACGGATGTGTTCGAACTTGTTTACAGCGATTATGACACCGATGCGATTGTGATTAAAGATTTGAAATCGCGCAAGGTTAAATTGGTGAGCAAGTTCAGCGGCAGCGGGATTGAATTTGATTACAACGGTTTCGACGTTCTGGGCATATGGACGCCGCCGAAGAAGAACGCACCGTTTATCTGTCTGGAACCGTGGAACGGTATGCCTGCGTACGCGAACGAAACGGGTAAATTCGAGGATAAACCATATATCAAGAAATTGAACGTCGGCGAAAGTTATTCAGTCGGTTACACAGTGACAATCTGTAGATAGTCACTTAACGCTTTGCCGCTGAAAACCCAAAACTGCCAATCTTCCTGCCCAACTCAAAATAGTCGCCGTGAGCGTATGCGGCGAGTTTAACTTTGTCGAGCCGAATCTTGCCGTTCGCGTCGATTATTGTATCATCCACGCTTACCCCGACAATATCCGCGATGAACATATCGTGCGTGCCGAACGGAATAATCTCACGTACTTTACACTCCATACTTAACGGGCTTTCCGCGATGGACGGGCATTTGACATTGTACGAAGCCTCTTTGGTGAGCTTGCACTTCTGGAATTTATCGACCTTTTTGCCTGTGTAGATTCCGCAGTAATCGGCGGAATGAATCATCGCGGATGTCGTGAGATTGATAACGAACTCGCCGCTGGCTTTGATGATTTCGTATGAATGACGTTTCGGGCGCACCGATATATACGCCACGGGCGGTTTGGTGTTGATGATACCGTTCCACGCTATGGTGATGATGTTAGAATTTTCCATATCGCCGCAACTAACCATAACCGGAGCGACCGGAGCTAACAACGCCCCGCTGTTTAATAATTGTTTCATTTTATATCTCCTAAGAAGGTGGAATTTATGGATTTTGAACGGGATTATTTCATGCGTCAAATAAAAAATATGACGCGCGGCTTGGCGAATTTGCTTTTTGACAAAGACATTCCCGAAGTTAAA
>WREN01000314.1 GCA_009779295.1 Oscillospiraceae bacterium
GCGAATTTAACGGATGTAAAAGCGATTTCTGCGGGCGGCAGTTTTACATTAGCATTAAAGAATGACGGTACCGTTTGGGCTTGGGGAGAAAACGAAAGCGGCGAGTTGGGTAACGGCTCATATGAAACAAAATATGACCAATCGATTTTCGGACAAACTAATGAACCGACGCAAGTTTCCGTGGTTCATGACGTAGTCGAAATAGCCGCCGGAGGCTCACACGCTATGGCGGTAACAAGCGACGGCACGATTTGGGTTTGGGGCGGCAACGATGAAGGGCAGCTCGGCGATTTTACCGAAACCAAATATTGTATACCTCAAAAAATACAAAACCCGTAACCTTTACAGTTACGGGTTTTTGAGGCTATTGCCTCTTTATACCAATAATGCGTGACCTTTTTCACAGATTTCATAAATTGCGTCGTATTGCTGTTCGATGAGCGGCGTGACGGTTTTATTTTTTTGTGCGATGGTGTGTTTATAGAGAAAATACGGCAAAGTCCATCCGATGAAGCCGGGTAACGCGAGTACAACCATTAACGGTATCATGTTTGCATAAATAAAGGCGAATGTCGCGCCTGCGAGGAAAGCTGTACCGATCAATCCGACGGTCATAGCAACAATGAAAGCTGAAGATGTTTTCGACTTTTCAAGATTGTTGATTTCAGTAATCCCCGCTTCAAACTGGCGTTGCAGTCTTGATAACTCCGCTTTGTTGCGGATTTTGCGGTCGCGCTTGAATTTTAATACTACGCCGGAAAGTCCGAGTATAGATGGGCTGCATCCGTCGAGTTTCCAACCAAAATTGGTGTAGCCGTCGGTGTAAACGCCCTCCATTTCGCGGGTCGTCAATACCTCCTTGTATTCGTAGCCGACAAAGTTTTCGCTGTTTTTAATAATTTCGTTCATGTGATTTAATTCCTTTCAAAATTTATTTTATGTTTTAAATTATAACATTCGATTATTTTCGAATTGTTTTTGAATTGTTTGAGAAATATTAATGCTGCGCTTATCGCTCCGAAAGTACCTACAAGTAAATCTTTAATGGTGTCAACCAACGCCGCTTGCCCGACTAAAGCTGTGCCGTCCTCTAAAAGGAATTTTTGCATATTCGTCGCGAATAAAGAATCAACCGCGAATTCATAAAACTCCCAAAATACGCCAAGCGATATTGCGAACATTACGGAAAATACGCTGATTGATACCGGATTAATTAAACCCGCAAAATTTTTCTTTTGCAAATAATTGACAAGAATCAAACTGCCGACCATGTACAACATTATACCGCTTGCGTAATGGAGTACCGAATCCCAAATCGGAAACCTGTAATAGAACGAAAACACTTCGCCTAACGGAATCGCGCAGATTATAAATAAATAGAAGGCGATGCATAATGTGTCCGGCAGTTTTACGCGGATTAGTTTCGGAATATGTATAGCGATTACACCGAAAATACATTGAATCATTGATAAAGAATCAAAACCTTTAAATAAAAGATACAGCATTGATAACAGAATAAAGCCGAGTGTAAACCAGTATGCGGATTTTTCGAACGATATAGGTTCCTTTTTTATTGCGGTTAGTTGAGAAGTCATAAATTGCAGCTCCTTAATTTTTTTATGACTGTATTATACCGTGCTTTTATTTGCGATTTATTTGTGAAATGTTTGAGAAATATTAAAAGAACGCCGATTGGCGTTCCTTTTTTCATTCTACATTCTTTAATGATTCCACCATGTCGATCCGCGACAGCTTGTAACTCATCACAAGATTGACGAATACAGCGAACACGACCGATAACACAACCGCATATATATAACTCTGCGGGAGGATGAGTTTCGGGAATTTCAACACGTCGATTTCGACTGTTGTGAGCACGAACCCGTGCAGGAATATTCCGCCAACAATTCCCAACAAAACTCCCAGTATTGTAACAACACCGTTTTCCCTATAAATATACATCGCAAGTTCGGAATTGTATAACCCTAAAACTTTCATCGTCGCCAACTCGCGGATCCGCTCCGAAATGTTGATATTCGTGAGGTTGAAAAGTACAACAAACGCCAATGCGCACGCGAGTACAATCAAGACAACGGTCACAACATCCATTGCGTCGGTTTGGTCGCCGATCTGCGCCCTGAGTTCGTCGTTATGTATTAACGCGCGAACATTATCGTTTTCAAGCAGCGGAACGGCGAAATCTTTTCCGTTTTCATAGAAAATCATAACGCTGTTCGGGAACGGTTCGTCACCGAACAAATCCATATACACATCAGGAGCCATATAAATAAAGTGCTGGATATAGTTGTCGACAACGCCCGTAATAACAGCAGAATACGTCCTGCCGTCGCTGAACGTCATGGTAACACTTCCGCCGATTCCTACCCCTGTAACGCGTGCAATCTTTTCAGTGACTAATACGCTGCCGGAAGTCATTTCAACCGAGAAATTGATGTAATCACTCATCTTTTTTGGATCGTCAGGAATGATTAAACCCGCCGTTAAACCGCCCGCCGTTACCGCTTCTTCACGGATAAAAAGACGTTTTTCGGGCAAAATTGCGTTCAATTCATCTCGTTTTTCGATTGTTTTTATATCTTTGAGGTACGCCCGCGCGTCATATTTTATTATGATTTCATACTGCAAATCAGCTACGCCGCCGATACTGTCGCGCAACCCGAACGCCGTCAGCAGCAGCGCCGCACATCCGGCGACGCCCGCAAGCGTCATGATGAAGCGTTTCTTATACCGGAAAACATTTCTCGCGGTGACTTTGCTGAAAAATCCGAAACGATTCCAAATAAAAGTCACTCTTTCAAGCAAGACGCGCTTCCCTTTCGACGGAGGTTTGGGACGCATAAGCAACGCCGGACTGCCCCGCATTGATGTCATGTACGTTGCCAATGTTACCAATACAACCGCCGCTACCGCCGAGATGACTGCCACCAGCGCGATAAACAGCGGCATTGGCGTTTCAACGGGCGGCATATCATACAGATGGTTGTACGCGTCGGCAATGATTAGCGGGAACGCCCGGTTGCCAGCAACAGAACCGATGATTCCGCCGGCCGCGCTTGCGGCGAA
>WREN01000315.1 GCA_009779295.1 Oscillospiraceae bacterium
AGATATGTTTCCGCGTCCGGATTCGACCAATGCTCCCAGTGCCGGAGCTTTTTCCCGCCCATTCCCATATAGATATTGTACATTTCATCGTTTGAACGTTTTGGCATATTTATTTCTCCTTAATTGTTTTTTATTTTTCATGAATGGAGTTTATCGCAATGTTATTTCTACAAAATATTGAAGATAAAAAATCATGGTCTAACATAAGTCAACAGATTGGTGCGTTCAAGCCATTGATTGAACACATACTAAAACTCGAATCGTTACCTTTCGGTGATATATCAAACACAGAATGGAGCAGCAACGCTGTTTTTAAAGCGGGTAATCTCATAATAAAAATCTTTGCGCCAAAAGAAGCCCGAGATGATACGGAACGTTGTTATAAATCAGAATTATTCGGGCAAACGAGAGCTTCATCCATTGGATTGTCCGTGCCTAAAACATATGCAAGCGGTATCATAAAAGATAAGTACGATTTCCCGTACATTGTAAGCGAGTTTCTGGAAGGCGTGGATTTGCGTTTGATATATAGAAATATGGGTTCAAATACAAAATATGCTTTAGGACGGAAACTGCGTGAAATAACCAACAGGCTCAACACTCCCTGCGAGCCGTTTAATTCTATTGATTATACCGGCGGTCTAACGGACGAGGGATATAATGGCTGGCTGATTGACCTTGGTTATCAGGAAAATTTTCTTGATGAACGGAACAAATATATTCATTCGCTGTGTCTTAATAAACGCGATTTTGTATTTTGCCACGGAGATATGGCGCCTTGTAACATATTGTATGATTCGGATGTCGGATTACATATTATTGATTTTGCTTCCGCTGTTTTAGCTCCTTTATGTGTCGAACATTCATACCTTGCTTTTTGGTTCGGGTTTAACAAAGATTTTATGCGGGGATACTTCGGTGAAATGTCTGTAGATGAATTGGTTGATATATGTTTCAACGGTTTTTTGCTTTCGGTCAATGGCATAAGTTTACTCGCAAGCGGTTTGGATTTCGGATTTATCGACGGCAAATCCTGTGAAACAATCGAAGATTTTAAAATTCAATTGCGGGAGTATATCGAAATTAAACATACTCTTTAGCGGTTTCGATCAACGCGCATAAATTTTCGTATGAAACGTCTATTTGTATCTCCTGCGAAGGCGCGGTTATATACCCGCCGCTTTCGCTCATCAACTCAATTACCTTCCTTGATTCCGCGCGGACTTCATCCGGTTTGCCGAACGGAAGCGTCAATTGCGTACTTATCCCGCCGTAAAACGAAAGTTTCGAACCGTATTTACTCTTAATCAAACTCAAATCCATACATTCCGGCTGCACGGGATTTAAACAATCCAATCCGAGTTCGATCAAATCGTCCATGATTTCAAAAATCTCCCCGCAGGAATGGACGAATACTTTCTTGCCGTATTTTTTAATCAAATCATACTCCTGTTTTTCGCCGGGCTTTATCATGCGGCGGAAACATTCCGGCGACATTATCAATCCCCTCTGCGTTCCCCAATCCGAACCGAGCAGAACGGCGTCGATTTCGGGCGCGACCAAAAAGTTCTCAAGCATGACTATATTTTTTCTGATTATCAAATCGAGCAACGCCTGCATCCATTCGGTGTTCCCCGCAAAATCCGCTAAACAATGCTCGATTCCGCGCGAAAAATACGCTTTCTCCCAATGGCTGCCGTAAATCGTAGCGAGGATATACACGTCGTAACGTTCCCGGATATGTTTTATCTGCGCGAAGAACTCGGAATAACTGCCGTGTCCAATCGTATCGGGCAAATAATCCGGCGGATCTTCGCCGTAAAACGCGCCGTCGGTTATATGCCAGCTCCACCACGGAGGATTAACGTGCAGCAGATGGTTGCCGATCGCGAGAGATACAGCCTGGCTTTTATTGATAATCCCGCCGTTCAAGTCCTGCATGACCTGCTCGTTGTGATAATCCGCAAGCAATCTGTCGCCGTATAAATTAACGGCTTCGGTAGTAATCATAATCGAATACGGAACTTTTCCGTTTTTGTGATTCAAAGCATTTTTAATCAATTCTTGTCCTGACATATTTTTTTCACCTCGTTCGCAATACTTAAATAATCGTTTGTTAAAATCGTATCAATGCCGCTTTTCAATAAATCGGCTACTTCTTCCGGATAATCCGACCAGAAGAGATTGCATTTGATATCGTGCGCATGAGCCTTTTCGATCATCGCTGCGGTATATTTACCCCTGACAAGCTGGCATTTCCGGCATTTATATTTGATTGCCCTGTCAACGAGCGTGTAATCGCCCTGTCCGTCCAGACAGCAGCGGGTCAATTCCGGCGCAATTTTCAACGAAGTTTCCATAACGTCGTTCACGCCTGCGATATAAACATACTCGGCGCAATCGTATTTATAAATCAAATCGACGGTCTTTTCAACTGCTTTTACATTTTTGATATGTATGTTTATTATAACACGTTTCGCAAACTGTTCCAATACTTCCTCAAACCGAGCGAATTTCAATCCTTTCAAATGCGCGGAGTGTTTGATTCCGACATCGAACCGCATGATTTGCTCGCAGGTTAATTCGGAAACGGCTCCGGTTCCGTCGGACATCCTGTCGACGGTATCGTCATGGCAAACTATCAGCTCGCCGTCAACTGTTGGCCACAAATCGATTTCGATTTCATCCGCGCCGAGAGATACGGCTAACGCGAGCGCGGGAATGGTGTTTTCCGGCATAACCGTGTTGAATCCACGATGCGAGCAAACTCTTGGATAACCGATTTCTGCGTCTGGTTTCATATTTAACCCCCCAAATTTTCTTTTACTAACATTATACAATAAAAAATCATAAATTACAATAGAAAGGAATATTTTTATGAACATCATCTATTACAGCGAATACGGCGCGGCAGGCGACGGCATTAACGATGATTTCGACGCGATCATCCGCGCGCATGAAGCCGCGAACATTGCAAACTTGAAAGTTTGCGCTGATTCGGGCGCGGTGTATTACATCGGCGCTTCGACTAAAACCGCCGAAATCCAAACCGATACCGAATGGGG
>WREN01000316.1 GCA_009779295.1 Oscillospiraceae bacterium
CTTTTTTACATCCAAGTTCGTCTATTTTGTTGAAAAAACACTGACTAATTGGAACATCGTGCAAAGATAAGTAATCAAACCTACCGTTTTTAGTAATAATATTTTGAATCCGTTTCAAAATATTATCCTCGTGTGCTTCAGCCGGAAGCGGATTTGGATGTTTAAAGGCTCTGTCAGTTTCTGTCTGTATTGGATTTTCTTGTTTCTCCCAGTTCTTCCTTTCTTCTTCAAATTTTTTAAGACGTACCGCAGCTTCTTCCGGCGACAGACGGGTTAAGTTGTAGGTTTCGCTGAATGGCATATCAAAATCATTTTCCGGTTTTATTCCCGCAATCGTTTTTGGTTTAGCCGAAACAGACGATGTTGGTGATTGTAAAGACGGTGTTTTTCGCAAAGACGGCATTTCAGCAATTCGCATATTATCAACGTCGGACAACTCAATATCTCATGCGTATTGGCAAGGCTTATAACCTTTCGCCCGAACTTTTATGAACTTGAAAATGGCTTCGCGATTGACTGATATTTGATACTTTTCGCATAATAATTTCGCGATTTGAGAAAAAGGCATCGGCGGCTTTTTACTACGTAAAGCGACAATTTCACTTTCGTAAGGTATAAGGCAAGATCGGTACGTATTGAAGTTGGACATAATGACTATCTCCTAAATAAATTGTTCCAAGACTGAAACACGATTGAAACGCGACGTAAACAGAGCTTTGACAAAGTGTTGACAAAGTTGCGCCACGACGGAAACATAACGGAAACATGTTTCCGTTGTGTTTCCGTCATGGCAACACTTTGTCAACACTTTATGAGTTTCAAGATTCGGAAGCGAGGTATTGCGTCTGGAGTTTGGAAAGGGTAGGGTTCCCTTTTTACCCCCCAGAATTTCCATCTCGATATGCGGCGGTTCGGCGCTACGCATCTTTTCTCTCCATGTCGAATGCCGCATCAGGCGACATATTGATAAAAACAATGCTGGTAACAATGCTGACGCCTACGGCTGACTTTTTCAACTGTGTCCCGGTGTCCGGCCTTTGCCGGAGGCTTACCGGAGTATTTAAAAATATTTTTAAATACTCTTGACGACTTGTCACATATTCGCTTTAATCTATTTTGAAAAATTTTTAAATAGGTTGAAGGGGGTGAGGTCGTGGGACTTGCGGATACATTCACTGCGTTGTCCGACCATGTGAGGCGCTCGATTCTGACAATGCTAAAAAACGAAGCACTTACGGCGGGAGTGATAGCCTGTAGGCTTAGCATATCACCCGCCGCGTTGTCATATCACCTGTCTCAGCTGAAAAAAGCCGATTTACTCACTGAATATAAAGTCAAGAACTACGTCTATTATGAGCTTAACTCCACGCTTTTTGACGAACTTATCCTATGGATTAAGCAATTCGAGAATAAAGAGCGGCCTGATGTGAGCGGCCAGCAAAACGTCGCGGCACACATGAAAGAATGGGTATGACTATGAAAAAGAAATTATTCTGGGGACTTTGCTTTTTGCCGTTTATAGTAGCGGCAGTCGCCCTGCGTTTTCTTCCCGATACAATCCCGACACACTACAACGCCGTGGGAGAAATTACAACTTGGGGTTCAAAATATCAGCAATTCATAATCGCGCCCGCAGCAATCCTGACAAATCTTATCTTCTACGCGATTATTGCCTATTTTAACAAAAAAGCGTTGACCTCCGCGGACGACAAAAAGAAAAAGGAATCCTTTCGCAACGCTGACATATTATGGTACTTCGGAATCGTCATGGGCGTGTACTGGAATCTGTTTCAGTGTTATTTTATATATGTCGCTATTCAGGCGGTGAACGCAACTGAAACCTTTACGTTTGACTCAGGGTTTATAATTATATTGTTAGGCATTGTATTAATCATTACCGGCAACACAATGCCGAAAATTAAAATGAATTGCGCCTTTGGACTCCGCACGCCATGGAGCATGAAAAACGAAAAAACATGGGCAGTCAGCCAAAGAAACGGCGGTATTCTATTTGTCGTTACAGGTATTACGTGTATCATTTGCGGGGGTATAGTCACAAGCGAAATTGTATTGCATCGTATATTACTTGGTATTTGCTTCGCAGTAATCAATGCCGCATTCATAATTTCATATTTAGCATATAGAAAATACGGTTCCGCAAATTAAATTAAACCCGGATACCGAAGTTAAATTAATTTTGCATTTCGGATTTTATTATAACCTTCTGATATTTGAACCCGGATACCGGGACACAGTTGACACTGATGGTGTTTCGGCACAGCCTGAAAGGCCGTAAAATACTACAGTGTCAACTGTGGGCAACAGTCAGGAATGAACACCCATCCTTTTATTATTGATTTATTTCAATAAATTTCTTCAAAACCTCCAGCGCCTTTCCGCTCATCAATGAATCGGCAGCCTCATCCATGCAGTCGGCAATTTTCTTTTCCGGACAAAGCACCTGGATAGCAAAAGCGGCGTTTGCAATCGTTACATTCATTTGGGCTTTTGACGCGGTTCGATCCATGACGGATTTGAAAATCAGGGCCGCGTGTTCAGGTGTTTCGCCGCCGTATAAATCCTTCGCTGCGCAAGGTTCCATGTCCAGCATCACCGGCGAATATATCTTTTCCTTCTCCGGCAAAGCGACTATAAAATCGCCGGTCAGTGAAATTTCATCGTATCCGTCCAGGCTGTGTACCACTCCGAAGCGTATTCCCGATTCCTGGTATACATAACTGTATAGCCGCTGTAATGACAAGCTGTATACGCCCAGCAACTGAAACTTAGGACGCGCCGGATTTACCAAAGGCCCCAACACGTTGAAAAAAGTTCGGACGCCAAGGTTCTTACGCACGGGGGCGACCGCTTTTAACGCCGGATTGAACAAGGGAGCGTGTAAATAAACCATGCCGCATTCGTCGATTGATTTGCGAAGCCGGTTTATATCCGTTGTGAATTTTACGCCGAGTTGTTCCATTACGTTGCTCGCCCCGCTGATTGAGGTAGCTCCGTAATTCCCGTGCTTCACCACGCGATAACCTGCGCCCGCCGTCACAAA